>CAYONK010000248.1:0-6972 GCA_964405285.1 uncultured Ardenticatenaceae bacterium | reverse complement strand
ATAAGAAATAAGGAGAATTGAACGATGTCGAATCATAACTTGAAAATCTGGACTGCTGTTTTGGTTGTATTTATTTTTGTCGCTGCCCTGGCCTTTTTCTTTGCCTTTGCTCCGGAGACCGTATCGGCGCTCGCTGATGGTGGCGCGGACCTCATGGGCAAATGCATTGGTAGTGGTGCCGGTTCTTGTGACCTCGGCTATTAATCGCTCAGCGGACCCATTTTGTCGAGTACGGCGCGCCTGACCGCCAGACACAACTGGCGGGGCGCGCTGCTCATAGCCTGCCATAGTTGCCATAGGCGCCTGGGTTTGCCCAGGTCGCCTCACCCTAAAAAAGCAATGAGAGGACACCATGTCGCTACCCTACCGAAATAAGAAGAAAAATAGAGCGCCGGTCTATATTCTCATCGGCGATGGCTTTGATGAATTGGAAGTCATCTACTTCTTGCATGAATTTCGCCAGGCGGGTTTACCGATCAAGAGCGTCAGTTTGTTCGATGGGTTGGTTTTCAGCCGCCAGGGGGTGGGGTTGAAAGCGGATTTTTCGCTGGCCGATAGGCCGATTAATGCGGCAGACAATTGCTGGTTGATATTGCCCTCCGGCGGGCGCAATGGTGAAGCGCTGCGGCGTGATGCGCGGGTTAAGACCTTGCTGAAGGCGGTCAATTCGGGCAATGGGATGGTTGTGGTGACTGACAGCGGCAGCGATCTGGCCGAGGACGTGACGCAAGTGGTGACTGAGCGCCCGTCGTTTGTACGAGGCAATGGTCAAAATCTGATGGATTTTGTGCAGGGGCTGGCCAGTAAGATGACGGTTACCTAACAACGAAATGGACTTGCCTCAACTTGAGAAAATATTGAGTTATGCGCTATTTTACTGAGTATCACCTGTAGACCTGACTTGCTCACGTCGCGCCACTCGCCTTTCATGCCGCTGCGCAGCCAACTGCCGTAAATCAGCTACTACATCGGATTCATCAGTAATTTCAACACCAAGCAACGATTCAATCGTATCCTCAAGCGTAATCACGCCAGAAGTACCACCGTATTCGTCAACGACGAGAAAGATATGTTCTTGTGTGGTGATGAATTTATCCATCACCTCTGCAACAGAGATTGTCTCTGGCACAATTTGCATTTCGTGTCTCAATTCTTGTAATACTATTGCATGCTTGTCAAGTGCTGCTTGACTGCATATGTCGTGGCGTAATACGTACCCGACAACGTCATCAATATTCTTGTTGTAAATTGGAATACGTGAGTAGGGGATATCTACTTGCTTTTGTAATACGTCGGCAACAGTCAACTCTTGTGGGAGTGCCATCATGACTGTACGCGGCGTCATAATAGTATCAACTTTAACCCGATTTAAATGGAGTAAGTTGCGCACGATACGGTTTTCTTTCTCTAATAGAGAACCTTCTCTCGTGCTAATACTGACTAACACCTCTATATCTGCACGGGTCACAGTAGGCGTTTCTTCATTAGGACGTAACAAACTGGTGAGCTTCTCTGAGGCCCAGACCGCAGGAAGCAAAACCCAAACAAGAAATTCAATAGCGTAAGCAGAAAAACCCGTAAGTTGTCGCCAATAGACCGCCCCCAAGGTTTTAGGGATAATTTCCGAAATAACCAGGATCAGTAATGTGAGTACCGCTGAGATAATGCCTAAAAACTCATTGCCAAAAACAGCAGCTGCTTGAGCTCCTGCGCCTGCGGCTCCAACTGTATGAGCAATAGTGTTTAATGTAAGAATGGCAGAGATTGGCCGTTCTACATTTTGCTTGTGTTTTTGCATTAGTGAGCCGCTTCGCTTCCCGTTTTGAACCAACAGCTCTACATGAGACTGTGTTGTTGATAGCAACACAGCTTCTAGAACTGAACACAAAAACGAAAAGAATAGCGCCAGGGAAATATAAAAAACCAAACCGCCTAGTGACCCTTCTGTCCCAGCTCCTTCTGGGATAGGCGCAAGCAAAATCAAACTCGGCATTGTGATCATAGAGTGTTCTAGTCCTCTTGTTTATCAGGCGTACTACTTTCGATACCAGCGGATTCGTACGCGCGTTACTGCCAGACCATCTACATCCAACACCCGAAGGACAACGTTGTTGTGATACACAACTGTGTCATTTACGGCCGGTGGTTTGCCCAATTTGGTCACCACTAATCCACCCAAAGTCTCTACGTCAGGCAATTCATCCTGTTCTCCTATGTCAATAAGTTCTCTTAAATCATCCACTAGATAATCGCCAGCTACTTCCAACACATTGGGAGCTACCATCACAAACGGGTCTTTCTCAAAATCAAATTCGTCATGTACTTCACCTACAACTTCTTCAACCAAATCTTCAAGTGTAACGATGCCAGCCATGCCACCGAACTCATCAAGGACAATTGCCATATGCAGTCGTTGGCGCTTGAAAGCTACCAATAGTTTCTCCACCGGATAATCTTCGGGAACGGCTGGGGCCGAACGCAAGATTAGCCGAATATCAAAACGACTATCTGGACGGATTGTCTGACGAATTAAATCTTTAAGATGCACGATACCGACGATATGATCTAAGTCACCATCATAGACTGGAAAACGACTATGACGACTTTCTGTTACCAATCGAAGCAAATCGTCTTCGGTGATACCTAATGGAATTGCTTGCACACGAGTCCGCGGCGTCATCACTTGCCCAGTCAACCGCTCACCAAAATCGAAGATGTTGCGGATCAACTCCTCTTCACCCTCATTGAGAAGCCCATCATCAGCACTCTCACTAATGAGTAATTCTAGTTCCTCCGGCGACCAAACACGAGCATGTCCTTCTACTGGCGGTATCTTCATGACTCGAAGTAACCAGTTGCTAATACCATTTAGGATCCGAACCGGAATGATTAAAAATACTTGGGTGATTTGCATTGGCTGGGAAATTAAAAGAAGCAGCCGCGGTGCATCTTGTGACGCTAATGCCTTTGGTACTATTACTCCTAACACGACGTGTAAATAGGTCAAAAGTGAAAGCGCTACCAAATAACCAATAAGACGTATGAGCGTGTCGCTCAACTGAAATTGCAGAAGGTTCGTGAGCAAGCCAACCAGGTACGAAATGCGTGGCTCGCCATACATTGCCAAGCTCAGAGTCGTGATGGTGATACCGAGTTGAGCTGTAGCGATGTAACGATCCTGCTTTACTTGTGAATCTAATAAAGTCAAAACGGAGTTTTGTCTATCAGGCTGTATATTACGCAACTCTTCTAATTGTGGTGGCTTTACTTTAACGATGCTGAACTCCGCTATCACAAATAGACCATTGAACAAAATCAGCAATATGATCACCAGTAGTGGAATAAAAAGACTGCTAACAGTGATGGACTCTGAAGCTATTACCGTACGCAACAGTATTGACAAACTCATAGTAGGCATAACCAGGCCTAACAGGAGGAGTTTATTCATGATCAACAACCTCCCATTCACTCAAATGTTCCATGTCTGGCAATGAAGTCAATTGCAGTGACACTTCCGATACCCCTCGACCAGCCATTGCCTCAACCCGGATATTAATCCCACTTAACGTCAGGATATCCCCTTCTATAGGTTGTCTCCCCAGTTCGCTGAAGACTAAACCGCTAAGGGTATCTGCTTCTGTAGGTAAACTTAGCGCCAGGTATTCGTTCACGTCAGTAACCAGCAAATCACCACGTAAGTAGACACGGCCGTTTTGATCTCGTGCGATCAGGGCCATTTCATCATCGAATTCATCTTGTAATTCGCCGAAAATCTCTTCAATGAGATCTTCAAAGGTGATAATGCCTGCTGTTCCACCGTATTCATCGAACACGACTGCAAAATAGTGTCGCCCAGCATTCAGCTCTTGCCATAGTTCAACCACAGGCATCGTTTCCGGTGCGTAAATAACCGGGCGGATCACTTTTGCCATATCCTGCTCACTACCCACATATAATCGAAATAAATCTTTTACATGGACAAAACCAGAGATATGGTCAATGGACTCGCTATAAATCGGAATGCGGGAAAAACCCTCGGCAAGCGACAAGTTAATAACATCTTCGATACTGCTTTCAACAGGCGCAGCCACAATTTTTGTGCGGTGGACCATTACCTGACGAGCATGTAAATCGCGCAAACGAAACGCGTTGCGCAGCATTTTCCGTTCTTCATCATCTAGCAACCCTCGCTCATGACTGGCGGATACCAGTATTTCAATTTCCTCTGGTGAATGGGCTGAACCAGTCCCCGTTGGCTGACGGCCCATTAATTTCAGAACAAAATTCCCACTACCGTTGAACAGCCAAATGAGAGGGTAAAAAACTATCATTGAAACGCGCATAGGGATTGCTAAAGCCAGGGCAACGCTTTCTGGATATTGAAGAGCTATAGATTTTGGGAATAATTCACCGAAGAACACTAAAAAAGTGGTGATACAGGTTAAAACAATAACAAAAGCCGCTGTTTCAATGGCTAATTGATTGCCGATGATATGATTTAGCTGTTCAACCAAATAGCCAGTGATGACATGTTGTCCGTAGATTCCTAAAACTAGCGAAGAAATTGTAATGCCGATCTGGCAAGCAACTGCGTATGCATCTAGAGCAGTCTGATTTTCTATGATTGGGTGCAGCAGTTTTGCCATCGCATTGCCGCTGACAGCTAATTGATGGATATAAGTTCGCCGCGACGCCACTGTGGCAAACTCGGCGGCTACATACAACCCATTGAAGAAAATCATCAGGGCGACAAAGGCAACAATCACAATAATGGTAGACATATTCCTGGAGGTATCTCAGCTAACGGAAAGGTGCGTGGGTGAATTCAACGGCAGACATCCACGCAAACGAAGAGACTGGCAGGCAGACAGATTGTAGCAGTCTGCGCCAGAATTCGATGACATCTTGCTTAATAGGTTCTGATTTGGGGCTAGACCAACTAGGGTCAGGCGGCTCAGAGTTGGGTTCAGTCAAGGGTGGCACTCCCCAGCAGCGCCAACAATTGCCTGTTGCTGGAAGCTGGTTGCGCGGTGAACGATTTCGTCATTGACTGTCAGACGTTCGAGGCTATCGGTTTGGACTTGACTTCCATCAGAAAGTCAGCGCCCATAAACTTGTCGGTATTCATGCATAAAAAGACCCGAAGTGGGATGCTCAAGATTATAAAACAGCCCCAGTGATTGGTCAAACCGCACTGCTGTACTAGAAAGGCTGCGCTTGAATGGTTTGAAGGCGAGCATTGTTGACTTCCAAAACGTTTTGGAGTACACTGTGATCGGTTCCCAAAACGTTTTGGGAGCCGGTTCTGCCACATGCTAAATGATTTGTAACGCCTGGGAGGGAAGCGCATGGCTGTTACACTAAAAGACATTGCCCAAAAAGCGGGCGTTTCCATCACTACTGTTTCGCGCGGCCTGGCCGACTATGACGACGTGGCCGCAGAGACGCGACAACAGATCCGCCAGATCGCCCAGGAGATGGGCTACCGGCCGAACATCCTGGCGCGTCGCCTGCAAAAACAGCGTACCGATACCATCGGTTTTATCCTGCCTACCTTTGGCCCCCGCTTTTCTGACCCCTTCTTTAGCGAATTTTTAGCCGGTATCGGCAACGAAGCGGCCACCCATGAGTATGATCTGCTCGTCTCCACCCACGCGCCAGACAGCCCCGGCGAGCGGCAGGCGTATCTACGCGCCGCGCAGGGGGGATGGGTGGATGGCCTGATTGTGGTGCGGACGCGGGAAGATGACGCCCGCATTCGCCTGCTCCACGAGCATCATTTTCCCTTTGTCGCCTTTGGCCGCTCTTGTGATGATCTCAATTTTCCCTATGTGGATGAGGACAGCGCCGCCGGGATGCGCCTGTTGGCGCAGCATTTTATTGACCTGGGACACCGGCGCATCGGCTTTATCGCGCCGCCGGACCATTTGATGTTCGGTCGTTTGCGGCGCGAAGGCTTTCTGGCGGCGATGGCGGCCAATGGGCTGGAAGTTGCCCCGGAATGGTTGGTTACGGGCGACCTGACGCAGCGGGGTGGGGCAGAGGCGGCCGGGCAATTGTTGGGGTTGGGGTTAACGGCCGTTATCGCCGGTAACGATCTCATGGCCATCGGGGCCATCAACCGCTTCCAGCAGCGCGGCCTGCAAGTCGGCCGCGACATCGCCCTGGGCGGCTTCGACGACATCCCCCTGGCCGCCTACGCCAACCCACCCCTCACCACCATCCACCAACCGATTTATGAGATCGGCCGGCAAGTGTGCGCCATGCTCATGGCCCTGATCAACGGCCTGACGCCCGACCCGGCCCACATCCTGCTAGAGCCAACCCTGATCATTCGTGAATCCAGCGGGCCACCCCTGGTCGCGCCCGCCCAATAACCGTAGGGCGATTTTCCCAATCGCCCATCCCGTAAAAAGGAGGTGATCGAACGAACGAACAGACCAACCAGCCAACCAACAACCCTAATCCCATTAACCTGCACAGTTGACGCCTGCTGAACGCGAATGCGGGTTAGCTGCGTCATCCGTATCTAATTTCCTGAGGAGGAAAGAAAAATATGTCTCGTCACCTCAAGTTACTCGCGCTCCTGGTGAGCGTCTTGTTATTCATCGTCGCCTGTGGCGGCGATGCCCCGGCTGCGCCAACGCCAGCCCCAGCTGAAGAGGCTCCCGCGCCAGCCCCAGCCCCCGTTGAAGAAGCGCCAGCCCCGGCCGAACCCGCCGCCGCTGGCGACGCCGTCTTCTTCTCTACCCAATTCGTCCCCGTCGAAGAGCAAGAGACCTTCCGCCGCATTCTGGCCGGAGGCGGCTTCGACGTGACCGGCACGGAAGAAGGCCCCATGATTGACCTGGTATTGGCCGGGCGGCAGGCCGGGCAAGGCACGATTGACGTGGTCGGCGCATTGCATGGCACCTTCCCGCCCCTGGCCCGCGCCGACGCCATGCGCAACCTGATTGACCTGGCCGAAGACCT
>CAYONK010000247.1:0-7010 GCA_964405285.1 uncultured Ardenticatenaceae bacterium | reverse complement strand
GTCAGTCGCCGCGCTTTCTCACCTCCGGCAACCTGATGAATATCGCCCTGCAAACCTCGATTATCGCCATCGTCGCTGTGGGCATGACCTTTGCCATCCTCACGGCCGGGATAGACCTCTCCGTGGGGTCGGTGGTGGCCCTTTCCGGGGCGTTGGCGGCCGGATTGGCGACGCGCAGTGGGCTGGATACCTTCGTGGCGATCCCCCTGGCGTTGCTGGCCGGGGCGGGCATTGGGGCGATCAATGGGCTGCTGATTGTGAAGGGGAAAATGCCCCCCTTCGTGGCGACGCTGGCGATGCTCTCCGTAGCGCGGGGGCTGACGCTGGTCTATACGGAAGGCCGGCCGATTTCTGGACTGGACGAGCGTTTTATCTTCCTGGGCAACGGGACGGTGTTGGGCATCCCCATGCCGGTGCTGATCATGCTGGGCGTCTTCGCCCTGGGCTGGCTGACGCTGCGTTACACGCGCTTCGGCAATTATGTGATGGCGACGGGGGGCAACCCGGAGATCAGCCGGTTGGCGGGCATTTCCACCGGGCGGATTTTGGGGAGCGTCTATGTGATCAGCGGGGTGACGGCCGCTTTGGGCGGCATCTTGCTGACGGCGCGGCTCTGGTCGGCGCAGCCGAACGCGGCGGTGGGGCTGGAGCTAGACGCCATTGCCGCTTCGGTGTTGGGGGGCGTCAGTCTCTTTGGCGGCGTGGGCAGCCTGACGGGTACGTTGGCGGGGGCCTTTATTTTGGGCGTGCTGTCGAATGGGTTGAATCTGATGGGCGTGCCATCCTTTTACCAGCAGGTGATTAAGGGGGTGGTGCTGATTTTGGCGGTGGTGTTGGATTTGATCACCAAGCGGCGGCGCTAGGGACCATTTTTTCCCCGCCGCTGTTGAATAATCTCCGCCAGAATGCTGACGGCAATTTCTTGCGGGTCTTCGGCGTTGAGTTCCAGGCCGATGGGGCAATGGAAACGGGTCAGGTCGGCTTCGGGCAGGCCATCGGTGAGCAGGCGGCGGCGCGTTTCCGCCCAGCGGCGGCGGCTGCCCATCACGCCGATATAGGGGGCGGGCGATCCGGCCAGGTAGGGGAGAATACGCTGGTCTACGGCAACATTGCGGGTGACAACGACGACGAAGGTATTGCGGTGGACGTTTAACTCCGACCAGATGTCGGCGAAATCGCCGGGTAAGTAGCGGTCGGCATGGGGGATGTGGGCGGGAGAGGCAAGTTCGGCGCGGTCATCGGTGACGATGACGTGGTAGCCGAGCCAGTGGGCCAGCCCCGCCACCGCCTGCCCGACGTGGCCGCAGCCGATGACCAACACGGTGGCGGGCGGCAGGTAGGCTTCCATGTAAATCTCCATCTCGCCGCCGCAGACGCCGGGGTCGCCGCGGGCGGGGTCTACCAGGCTGTAGGGGAGGATGCGCGGTTTTTGGCTGACCAGCACTTCTGGCGCGGCGGCGACGACGCGGGCTTCAAGTTCGCCACCGCCGATGGTGCCGCTGGAACGGCCGTTTTCATACACCAACATCTTCGCCCCGGCGTGGCGCGGCACAGAGCCGCTGGCCCGGATGACCGTCGCCAGGACAACCGCTTCGCCATCCGCTTGCGCCTTGACAAGTTCCTGAAGGAGGGCGTCATTGTTCATAGGGGAAGTTTACCGCATTCTTTAATCTTTACCGCGCTTTCGCTTCTGCCGGGTCTGGTAGAAAATCTCATCCGGGTCTACGCCTTGCTCCAGGAGGGCCTGGCGCTTGGGTTTGAGGGCGCCGGTGGGACAGACGCCGACGCATTGGCCGCAGAAGACGCAGGTGGTGTCGGTCATGCCATCGCCCATGAAGGTGCCGATGGTGGTGTGGTAGCCCCGGCCGTCGAAGTTGAGGGCGAAGGCGAATTGGGCGTCTTCGGCGCAGACCTGGACGCAGCGCCAGCAGTTGATGCACTGGTTGTAGTCGCGCAGGTAGAAGGGGTTGTCGTCGTGGATGGGGGATTGGCGGGGGGCGGCGTCGGGAAAGCGGGCGGGGTCGCCCTCGTATTCGGCCAGCAGGGCGAGGATTTCTGGCGCTTCGGCCAGGTCTACGGTGGCGGCGAGCATCTCCAGGATGGTGCGCCGGCCGCGCCGCACGGCGGCGGTGTCGGTTTGCACCACCATGCCTTCGGCGCAGGCGGTGACACAGGCGGCGGCCTGCACCCGCCCGCCCGCCTCGACGGAGCAGACGCGGCAGAGGCCGTTGGCCGTCAGATGGGGGTGGTAGCAGATGACGGGGATTTCGATGCCTAGCTGCCGGGCCGCGTCCAGGATGGTGGTGTGAGGGGGGACGGTGAGGGAACGGCCGTTAATCGTCAAAGTAATCGTGTTGCTCATGTGCCTGCCTCTTCTACTTCAAGTTTTTGCAGCAATGGCTCCGTGTCAGCCAGTACGCTCTCCGCCCACCGGGTAACATCCGCGCAATAGCGTTCGGGATCGTCGAGACGAACATCCGCTATGGTCCGCGTCCAGCAAATTGTAGCGAATTCAGCCAGTTTTTCACCTGTTGCCACGCGCCAACTGCGCTGCCCATTGGCGAGCTTCGCGCGAATTTGCTGCCGCATCTCCGCTGGCGTCACGCCATCCCTGACAAATTGGGCTACCATCTGCCTGGCTTCTAGCCAGACGGGGCGTGTGTACGCATTGTGTTGCAGCATATAACAGGCCACTGTCAGGTGGTGCACAGCCCCAAATGTGCCTGGGTTTTCATACTCGAACGCCAGACACAGGTCGAAACGATGGCGGCATGATTCGTCAAAGGGCAAGTCTGCGCCACATTGAGGGCATTTCTGGGTCATCATGCGCGTTTCACTTATAAACCGATTTCCAGTCGAACAGCCCCATCATCTTTGCCCATGCCTTCTTTTCAGCGACGTCGTAAAATGCAGTGGGGGACAGGCAGGGGGCGTGCCTGGCGGCTTTTCGCCGCGATGGCCCTTTTTAGTTTGCCGTTCGTTTACGACCAAGCCATCTATGAACAGAAGCGACGTATTCTTTATATTCTTCGCTAAACTTTGCCGTCAAATATTGCTCCTCAGGAACGATCAGGATGTGATGACATAGAATGATCGAGAGTAAAAGCGTTGCCAGCGCCCAAAGTATATTCAAGGTGAAGGCAATGCCCAAAAAGACCATAACGCTGCCAAGATAGAGGGGATTTCTCGATATGGCGAGTACCCCTGTCTTGACAACCTTGCTCGTCGGATAACCAGGGTCGGTAGGTTGGCCATAGCGAGCAAACTCATGACGAGCTGAAACAATAAAACCCAGGCCGGTAATGACGAGAGCGATCCGCATGTAGTGCGGCAGCTTTCTTGAAAAGCGCCCCTCGAATACCTTTGGGCGACCATGTTCCTGCCCGCGGGGCATAGCGTACAGCACAAGCGCCGCAAAGCGTAATGGGCTTCACGCTTCTTTGTCAGTCAGGTCCTTGTCTTCCATTTCCCAGGCATGGTCCAGGGTGTGATAGGCAGTGTGCCGAATCAGGAACCGGAGCGGCCATTTCGCCACCTTGCCGGCCAACTTGCCCTGAGAGTGGTAGTCCCGTATTGCCTGGCAATAGGCAGCGCGATGGGCTTTCAGCCCCTCGTCAGTCAGCATCGCCCCGTCGGGGGTGAGTATACCGATCATCTTCGCCCAACCCTGCTCCGCGGCAAACGTATGGCGGACGATGTGGTCCCGGTCTCGCCCTCCCCCTCGCGGCCCCTTCTGCATCTCAGCCGACACTCGCTGACGCACACCATCGAAAAACGCCCAGCACGCCTGCATCAGCCTCAACTCGCGTTCCAATTCGTCATCCGACATGTCTTGCTTATCAATGCTTGAAAACGCAAACGAGACGCCCCAGAAGTCAGTCGAGCCTGTTCCCGGATACCGCTCGACCACGTTGACGTTTTTGAGGGCGTCAAACTCCGCGCTCATTTCAGCCAGCTTTGCCACCTGTGCATATCGCGGAACATAGGAACGTAGCCTTTCGATTGCCTCCTCCTCGGTCTTTGCCCCACGTTCAAGCCCAGGCCAATCGGGCGCCACCGCCACCACTTTCTTGCCCTTCGGTCCAATTTCTAACATGACCCGAATACGGTCGGTCATTGTTCCTCCATTCAGCAACTTCTGCCATCGTGAGATTGGAGATTGAAGCAGTCTCCAATCTCCAATCTCCTGTATGCTATTTAATCCGCGTTCCTTAAGCTTTGATTTTCAGGCGCTCCGAATCCCGTGCCCTCCCAAGAACATATGCAATTGAGCGGCATGTTCCTGCACGTGGCGCATGGTGTACAGCATCAGCTCGGCAAAGGGCAGTTCTCCCCAGGGGAAGCGGCATGTCCGGTAAGCCTGTTCAACGGATAAATTGGCGATGGTCTCCTGGCAGCGCTGACGGCAAAGCTCCAGGTAGCCAAGCAGCTCTTCGCGGGTATAGATTCGGGGGAGAACTTCGTCGTCCTCCATTTCCACCAGGTCAAAAGGCTCAGGGGGCATAAAGCCCTCTTCCGCCCCGGTTAAATAGAGGTCCAGCCAAAAGAGGGTGTGGTAGCACAGATACCAAAACGCGCCAAAACCTGCCGCCACCCATTGGTCTGGCTCGTCTTCCCACAGGCGCTCTTCCCAAAGTTCATCCGGGCAGTTGCGCAGCGCAGCGCCAAATGAATCAATGGTTACGGCAAACTGCCGCCATAACATCTCGTTGTTGATGATGGTCATGCTTCTATTCCTCGCGCTTGTCAGACAAAGGCTCGTGTCGTTTATAAACGAATGTCAAGCCGCATGGTGACAATATCCCCTTCTTCAAGGTTTTCCGCTTTGCGCACGCTCGCTTTGATGGGGACCAGGTAACGGCCGTTTTTCGGAAATAAAGAGGTCTGCCACCGGGTTTCGCCAATATGCACCTGCACCGGAATGACGCCCCACCCATACGTCACCAGATTGGCAATAGCCTGGATGTCGCGGCTTGGCTCCTCCGGAACCGTGACGAAGAACCAGGGAGCGGGGCCACGCCAAAACCAGAGTTTATCGCTGAATTCGATGTTCATACCGGTTTACCCGACTATCACATCGTATTGTAGGGCAACGACGCCATTGCGAAACGGCCGTTTGCTCACCAACCGCAAATCCAACCGCGCCCCTTCCGGGAAAAACCGCTTCCCGCCACCCACGATGACGGGGCAGACAATCAGATGAAGCTCGTCCACCAGACCGGCCCTGATTGCCTGTGCGGCCAGTTCAGGACCGTCAACGGTGATGTCGTGTTCAGCCTCGGCCTTGAGCCGCCGGATCGCGTCGGGATCAAACCGCCGCTCAATGCGGGTCCGCGCGCTGCGCGGCGCAGCAAGCGTCGTCGAAAAAACAACCTTCTCGGCCGCCTGCCACTGACGCGCCCAGTCCAGCACAACCTGCGGCTGGTCCGGGAGTGTGTGTACTGTCTCCCAATAAACCATCACCTCATACATCCTCCGCCCGTAGAGGTAAGTGCCCACCGGCGCTACGAGCGCATTGATGTAGGCGTGCAACTCCTCGTCTTCGGGCGCGCCCCAGCTGAAGTCTCCCTGCGCATCTTCGACATACCCATCCAACGACATGATCATCGAGTAGATTAGTTTTCCCATACTTTCGACCTTCTGTAACATTACCTGAATGGTAATGCCGCTAACACTCTGGTGTAAATTATCCGGTTGAGGGAATAGTTCGATGGTTCAACTTTGCCGACCAACCATTTCGTTGATCCAAATCGGGGCGAACGGAGAGGTGCAGCCTCTAGAAACCGGATAGTCACGATAAATTCCCAATCTCTCGCCGATAGCCAGGGCGCGGTCACGATGCTCAGGGTAGTGAATCCCGATGCCTGCCAGGCAGAAATTCATCGTCCACTGCACTTCCGCAACAGCGCTTCCCATTTCCGCCTCGATACGGTCCAGAAGCGCCGATAAATCAAGTCCGTCCGGGTCTTTATCAATTCGCTCCGAAGTCAGGCTCCATCCGGCGCGAGCGGCCCAGGGGTCATCATCGTGCATCCACGCCTGGCGCAGAGCTTCTTTGTCTGGATGCTTCTTGACAACATAAGCCGTCAGCCAATCGGCGACTTGGGTCACATTGGCGGAGCGCACCATCCGGTCCACCTCGTCGCGGGAAAGATGCTGCGGCTTCAGCAGCAAGATTGCCAGCAGCCGGGCATCAAAGTTCTCCGTCTCCCACAGAGCGGCGGCCAACTCCGGGTTGCTCTTGATCTCTTTAGCCAGTTTACGGATGTCGCCGAGGCGAACGCCAAATTGATTGTCGTCGGCGCCGTTCTTTTTGTTTTGCGCCCGAACCTTCTCGTTGCCAAGAGATTCCAACTGCTTGAGCGCATCTTGAAGGGTCATCGCCATGTTTTTATAATCCTTCACAACCGACAGGTCGTAAGCGTCCAGCTTCAGCAGAGATTTAGATAGTGGGGCTTACGGGCTTGCAGGTGAGTCAGGGAAAAACCTGTCAGATCTTTGGTTTGGCCGAACGCTTACCGTGCCGTACCTGGTAGGGATCATAGCACATGCGTTCCAAAATCTCAACCCCCCCTTCATCACTTCCACACGGTCGAGGCGAAAGAAGCAATGTTTCACCTTACGCCGCCACCAACTCCGGCCACAATTCCAGAGCGCTCAACACGGCCGAAGCGGCCGTTTGCCCCAGGCCGCAGAGCGAGGTTTGGGTCATTGTGAAGCCGATGTCGCGCAGGGTTTCGCGGTCACCGGGGCCGGCGCGGCCATCGCGGGCGATGCGGTGCAGGATTTCCAGCTGTCGCTGGGTGCCAATCTGGCAGGGGAAGCATTTGCCGCAGCTTTCGTGGGCAAAGAAGTGGCTGAGTTGGTAGAGGATGCGGTGAAGATCGGCCGTTTCGTCCAACACCAGCACCACCCCGGAGCCAATTGGAAAGCCGTGCTTGCGAGCGTCTTCGTAGCTAAGGCTGGCATCCAGGCTGTCCGGGCCGATGAAGGCCCCGGCCGCCCCGCCG
>CAYONK010000246.1:4324-7019 GCA_964405285.1 uncultured Ardenticatenaceae bacterium | reverse complement strand
GTTAGCGCTCATTGAACGCTGGTGTTAGGGGACCACGATTAAGTGTACTCCTACCATAAGGGACAAAGAAGATTTTTTCGGCTCTTTAGGAGTTCGTGGGGTCTTGTCATGCTCAGCGAAGCGAAGAATCCCAACACCTCTTGGATGCTTCACTTCGTTCAGCATAACACATTTAAAGCCCCAAAAGATCCGAAAGACCCGTTTTCCCTCCTTTGTCTCTTTGTCCCTTTGTCCCTTTGTAATAAATTCTTACCGCTTTTCCACGACGAAGGTGGGCACGGTGGAGCCGCCGCCGGCCGAGACGTTGAGCAGCGGGTCGGTGGAGAGGCGGGTGAGGCAGCCATCTACGTAGCCGCCGTAGAAGATGAAGGGGGCGGTGTCCAGCATCCGGTCGTAAATTTTTAGCTCGCCGTTGACGAAGCTGGGATATGGCTCTTCGGGGATGACGACGCGCTCCTGGACAATGTGGGGGGTGAGCAGCGCTTCCTGGACGGCCTTCTCCCAACCGCTGGTGTTGGTCTGCCAGCCGAGGGTGATGCCGCGCCCGCCGTAATCGTCGTTGGGCTTGAGGACGAGCTGCTGCTGGTATTTGAGCATGAAGGGGATGAGGTCAACCGGCAGGCCGCCATAGGTGGTGTGGCGCTCCTCCACGCGGCGGGTCCAGGGGATGTGGGCTTTGATGGCTCGCAGCTCCTCCTCGTTAAACATGTCGGCGTTTTTCTCGTCGCTGAGGACGGCCAGGCTGAGCTTTTTGTAGAGCATTTTGCAGCGCCAGGGGTTGACCATACAGACAGCCCCATCGGCCACGGCCCGGACGATTGGCCCGTCTATGCCGCACTGCTCGATCAGTTCGGTGATGAGGACGCGCTTGTAGATGAGGTTGATGTGGTAGTCGCCGGCCATAAGACGGCCGTTTTCATACACCACCTCACGCGGGTCAATAATCCGGCTTTCATACCCCTGGCTGCCAAAGTATTGGGTGAACAGTTCAAATTCGCTCTGCGTGGGCACATCCACCCAATCTAAGATGGCGATGTTCGGCCGGCCGTTTCCGCCCCATTCCTTGTACATGTCCAGTAAGACGTGCATCACGCTGTGGCGGGTGGGCAGCGGCCGCACCAGGTATTCGTGCATGAACGCGCCCATCACCGGCAAGCCGTAAAACACTTCGTTGAGGACATCGTTGTAGGCGGAGGCGGCCGGGACTTCGGCGTTGTATTCGGTGAAGCGCAGTTCGTTGTTGCTGGTGACGAAGAAGGAGTCGAGCCGGGTGAGGGGGGTGTGGTTTTGGAAGCCGGGGTCTACCTGGACCAGTTGCTCTTCCCAATCGTACAGGCCGAACTGCTGGCGGAATTCGTCGTCCGCGACGGCGCGTTCGGAGATTTTTTGGAAGCCGCTCAGCAGCGGGCGGATGGCCCGGCGGAGGAAGCCGAATTCGTCGGGGGTGAGGAAACGGGGGCGGAGGACGGTGCATAACGGCCGTTCCCCAAAAAACAGCCCCCGCCGCCGCAGTTGATCATCCAACTGCCCCTGCGTGTCCGCCGCCATCTGCTCGGTCAACAAATCGTGATACGTCTTAATTGCATCTTCCAGCGACATGCCGTTCTCCCTAAAGGATAGATAGAGTGTAGAGTGTAGAGTGTAGAGTGTGGAGATAGAGCAACCCTCTACACCCTATCTCTACACTCTAGCTCTCGCTCTCGCTCAAAACAGTTCACTCCAACGCATTTCCGCCAACTGCGGGCGCGGGTTCTGGGCCAGGTCTATGGCCATGTCGGCCATGCGCTTGACGCACCAGGTGAAGTAGTGGGGCGTCAGCGAATTGATGTCCATGTCCGGGGCCGGATTCATGAAGTCAATGGCGTAGGGCACGCCATCGCGGATGGCGAACTCCACCGTGTTCATGTCGTAGCCCAGCGCCCGCACCAATTTCAGCGCGTCTTCAATGACTCGCTGGCCTAATTCCGACGAAAGGTGGGCGTGTTCGACGTGGTAACGCCGCGCTTTGGGATCATACTTCATCGGCAAGACGTGTTCCTGGCCGATGCACATGCAGCGCACGTAATGGTCCCACTCGATGAACTCTTGCAGCACCATCGTCAGCAGGCCAGACTGGTCATAGGCGCGCCAGAGCGCCTCCATGGTGTGGCAGATGTAGACCTCTTTCCAGCCGCCGCCGTGGGCGTCTTTGAGGACGCAGGGCAGGCCGACGTATTCGATGAGCGCTTCCCAATCAATGGGGAATTTGAGGTTGCGTAGGCTTTCGTCGTGGACGATGCCGGGCACGTAATCCTTGTTGGGCAGGACGACGGTTTTGGGGCTGGCGACGCCCAGTTTGGTGGCCAGGGACGCCTCGAAAAATTTGTCGTCGGCCGTCCACATGAAAGGGTTGTTGATGACGGTGGTCCCTTGCAAGACAGCATTTTTGAGATAGGAGCGATAATAGGGGACTTCGTGGGAGATGCGGTCAATGATGACAGCATACTCGTTTGGCTCGTCCATCTGCGTGCCGCCCAACTTCACGTATTCAGCGACGACACCGGCAGAACGGCCGTTTACCTCCTCAATAAACGCCGGGGGAAAAGACCACTCCCGGCCCACCAGTAAACCAACTTTAAGCGTCATACCAACCTCCTCCGATTTAATGGTCAATGGTTAATTGTCAATTGCCAATGGTCAACGGCTCGCCCCTCCA
>CAYONK010000246.1:0-4224 GCA_964405285.1 uncultured Ardenticatenaceae bacterium | reverse complement strand
GCTAATCATGCCCGCCGATGTAGAGGCGCAGCATCTTCATCCAATACGGCCAATCGTGCGACCAGCCATCCCAGACGCGCAGGGCGTTGCCGATCCCTTTGCTCCAGAGCAGGCCGGAGAAATAGGCGTTGTTGCCGTACAGGCTGTCCCCGTTGCCCACTGCCAGGATAATGTCCAGGCGGCGGAGGGCTTCTAAACGGCCGTTGTCATGCTCATTCGGAATATATTCCACCGGGTTCTGGAAATAGCTGTTCTCATCGTGGTAGCCATCCAGCCAGCGCGAGATGTCATAAATCCCGCTCATGCCGATGGCCCGGCCCACCAGATGGGGGAAGCGCAGGGCAAAATTCAGCGCGTGGTACGCCCCAAAACTCGCCCCAATGGTGATCAAATAAGGATTTGGGTTGATTTGCTGACTCAGCGGCAGCACCTCGCGCAGCAAATACTGCTCATACTGCATATGCCGCCACACCCGCGCCCCCGGATGCTTCCAGCGCGCGTACCAGCTCTCCTCATCCACACTATCCACGCAGATGATTTGCAAAGAGCCATTACCCAACTGATCACCCAACGCGGCCATCATGTGGCGGTCTTCCCACTCATAAAAGCGACCCATCGAAGTGGGGAACACCAGGGCGCGCGCCCCCGCGTGCCCAAAAATCAGCAGCTCCATGTCCCGTTCCAGCGAAGGGCTGTACCAACGATGATATTCACGATTCATACGAATTTATTGTCTCCGTCTTGTTTCTGGGGCAAGTTTTCGCTATTTTAGCATAAATCCCGTTCCGCCAACTGATTTGATCGCGCAGCGAAGCGAATTGCCCTTGAATGGGTTACAATAAAAGAAATTACCAGATTGAGGAGAATCATATATGAGTGAAAAAGCAAAAGTGGCTGTCGTCACCGACAGCACAGCCTATCTGACAGATGAATTGATCAAACAAAACAATTTGCACGTCATTCCCCTGCACGTCAATTGGTCCGGGCAAAGCCTGCGCGACAATGTAGACATCACGGCCGGGGAGTTCTACCAACGGTTGGTCCAGGCCAAAGATATGCCCACCACCTCCCAACCTTCGGCCGGGGAATTTTTTGACTTTTACAGCGAAGTGGCGAAAACGGCCGAGAGCATCGTCTCCGTCCACATCTCGTCTGAACTGAGCGGGACGATTGCTTCGGCCAACGCGGCCGCGCAGATGATGGAAGGCTTCCCCATCGAGATCGTGGATTCCCGCTCTGCTTCGATGGGGCTGGGCTTCATGGCCCTGGCCGCCTCCCGCGCCGCCGCCGCTGGCGCCGACCATAAAGCGGCCGCCGACGCCGCCCGCGCCCTGGTGGACAAAATGAATTTGGTCTTTGTGGTGGATACGCTGGAATTCCTCCATCGCGGCGGCCGGATCGGTGGGGCGCAGCGCCTGCTCGGTTCGATGTTGTCTATTAAGCCATTGTTGCAGTTGGATAACGGCCGTATCGAACCCCTGGACAAAGTGCGCACCAAGCGCAAAGCCGTGCAACGCCTGCTGGAAATCGCCAAAGAGCGCAGCGGCAGCGGCGGCAAACTGCACTTCGCCGTCCTCAACAGTGTCGCCCAGGCCGAAGCAGAGTCCTTCGCCGGCGAAGTGAAAGACGCCCTCGGCCCAGTCGAACTGCACGTTGTTGGCCTCAGTCCGGTTATCGGAACCCACATCGGCCCCGGAGCCATCGGCGCCGCCTGGTACCTCGAATCCTGATACCCTAAGCGGCAGCAACATCCGCGTTGAGTTAGAGATTGGAGATTAGAGATTGTCAGCAATCTCTAATCTCCAATCTCCAATCTTCCCCCCGCTTGACCAACGCCCCTGACCTTCTTACAATCCAGAAAGCAACACCACCTTTCAGGTGGCAACGCCAGCAAGATGCTGGCGCTACACCTTCGATGCACAAGGAAGCAGGATGATCTATGCTTGACAAAATCGCCAAAGTCGTCGCTCGCTACGACGAAATCGAACGGCAGATGTCCGATCCGGCCATCATCGCCGACTACAACAAATTGAACGACCTGGCCCAGGAGCGTTCCGACTTACAAGAATTGGTAGAGACCTACCGCGAATACCAGACTAAAAACGATGAGTTGGTCGGCGCACGCGAAATGGCCGAACTGGAAAGCGACGCGGAAATGCGCGAACTGGCTGAAGCGGAAATTGAGGCGCTGCTGGAAGCCCAAGAGGAATTGGAAAACCAGATGCGCCGTCTGTTGGTCCCCAAAGACCCGCGCGACGAGAAAAACGTCTTCATCGAAATCCGCGCCGGGACCGGCGGCGACGAGGCGGGCATCTTCGCCGGGGACTTGCTGCGCATGTATATGCGCTACGCCGAAGGGCGCGGCTGGAGAACCCAGATTTTAGACGAGAACAGCACCGGCGTCGGCGGCTATAAGGAAGTGGTGCTGGGCGTGCGGGGCAAAGGGGCGTATTCCCGTCTCAAGTTCGAGAGTGGGGTCCACCGGGTGCAGCGCGTGCCGGTGACGGAATCGCAGGGGCGCATCCATACCAGCGCCGCTACCGTCGCCGTCATGCCGGAGATTGACGAGGTGGAAATCACCCTCGACGAGCGGGATTTGGAAATCACCTCCACCTTTTCCTCTGGCCCTGGTGGGCAGCATATGCAGAAAAACGCCACGGCCGCCCGCATTGTCCACAAACCGAGCGGCATCGCCGTTAAAATTCAGTCGGAACGCAGCCTACTGCAAAACAAGATGCTGGGCATGGCGATCATCCAGGCGCGATTGCAAGAGATTGAGGAAGCAAAGCAGAACGCTTCGGTGGCGGCCGACCGCAAATCGCAGGTGGGTTCGGGCGACCGCAGTGAGAATATCCGCACCTATAACTACCCGCAAAGCCGGGTGACGGACCATCGCGTTGGCTATTCGAGCTATAACCTGGCGGTGGTGATGGATGGCGACCTGGACCCGTTTATTGATCGGCTGATCGTGGCCGACGAAGCGGAGAAGCTGGCGGCGGCGGAGTGATATTAGTTGGGAGTTGCTAGTTGGGAGTTGATAGTAACAGTATCCGGTAATCCGTATACAGTTATCAGTGCAGCCTCACTCTTGGAGAAGCCCACTGAATACTGCCTACTGACTTCTGTTTACTGGCACTAGTTGGAGAGGAGTTTATGAGTGAGTTAGCGTATCGCCCGCGTGGGCTGCATTTTGAGGAGTTTGAGATTGGGCAGCGGTTGGTAACGGCCGGCCGCACCATCACAGAAGCCGATGTGGTGAATTTTGCCGGGCTGTCGGGCGATTTCAACCGCATTCATACGGACGCGGTGTACGCGGCGCAAGAGGGTTTTGGTCAGCGGGTGGCGCATGGCTTGTTGGCGCTGTCTGTGGCCACCGGACTGGCGGTGCAGTCCGGCATCATCGAAGGGACGATCCTGGCCTTTCGGGAGCTTTCGTGCAAGTTCAGCCTGCCCGTGTTTCTGGGCGATACCATTCACGTAGAAATTGAGATTGTGGAGAAAAAGGAATTTCGTCGCCTGGGGGGTGGGAACATTACCATGAAGTATGGCGTTATAAACCAGGACGGCAAGACCATGCAACGTGGTGAATGGGTGATGTTAGTAAAGAGCAAAAGCGAATGACAAACGACGAAAAAGAAACCGAACCAACAAACAAATCGGCGAACGAACCGGTAGACCAACAAACCAACAAACCAGCCCGCCCGGATGAGAGAGACCAATCCGACAGAGTAGACACCATTTCGCTGTTGGATTTGATGGCTGAATTGAACGAGCCGGAAACGTCGGGACAGGCGGATGATGCGCCAACTCAGACGCTTTTTCCACCGGCCGTGACGGCTTTGGGTAGTGAAGAGGTGACGATGACGGGTGCGCCGGACCCGGCGCAGGCAGCCACCCGGCAGGCGGTCCCGCTGCCGTTGACGCCGGAACAGTTGCCACCGCAGGAACGGCCGTTAGAACAAGACACCGAAGCGACCACCGTCAGCCCCAGGGTGGCTATCCCCGGCAGCCGCACCCCGGACCACGAAGCGGCGACTCGTGTTTACCGGCCGGCCGCAGCAGGACGGCCGTCTCCCCAGCGCCCCCCGGCCAGAGAGCCAGTTCGCGCCGCCCCGCCACCCCGCCCGCCGCAGCAGCAGCCTCCCCTCACAGGCGTCGTGCCGCCAGAAAAAACGGCCGCGCCGCCGCCCAAACCACGCCGCCGCCGCGACTGGCGCGGCTGCT
>CAYONK010000245.1:0-7041 GCA_964405285.1 uncultured Ardenticatenaceae bacterium | reverse complement strand
TGTTAGCGCAAGACGGCCGTTTCTGGCGACACGGTTGCCGGCAATAATAGCGCCGGAGCGGAAGCCCAAATAAAAAACCGCCCTCGTGGAGGGCGGCTGATTAACGATGCCCATGCACCAGGAGGGCGGTGCATGGACGGCTTCGGGTAATGCTGAGGGCCGAGGGAGAGGGAACATTACCCTAGCTTGACTCAGGTGTTCCAGTCGCGTTTCTCTCGTGCCAGTTTTTGGGGGGGAGGAATTTTTCCCTCAGCCCTTACCTTATCAAGCTTACTACCTATCTTACACTATCTAAATTGATTTGTCACCTGATTTCTTGCGGCAATTTCTACCAAAAGTCGAAAAAGGCACTAGCCTATTTGTACCATAGGCTGGAGAGCGCGTTGATGGTTGTTCCTGCTTACGAATGGCGCTCTGGCAGTTCTTCTCGCCGGGCTTTACCGGCAGCGATGAAGGCGGGTTGGCGGTTCCAGGTGTGGTGTTCTACCTGGTAATGGGTGACGTCGAAAGTTAAACGGCCGTTCCCCTCATCAGTTGCCCGAAGGAAATCGGTGGGCAGATAGTGCCGCTCCCCCGTCTGAAACGAAAATGTCTCCAGATAGGTGGCATAGTACTGTAAATCCGGATTAATTCCTTCCAGGCGATGATATAGATGCAGCGCATTACCCAAACAGACGCCATCTTTCGTCCACACCTCACTGTCCTTGTGGATGACCATGTTTTCCAGTTCCATATTGCACTTTCCCTTGGTTGTTTGTGGAGAATCGGGTAAATCGCTAAATTTGCCGGGGCTGTGCCCTGAACTTCACTCGTACCCAATTTTACCATAGACGCGCCCTCTTTTGGTGAGTTTGGTCTTGCTGTAGTGTGATAAAATTGCTTCTATGACCACTCGAAAACTTGTCCTCATTGATGGCCACGCTCTGGCCTACCGCATGTTCTACGCCCTACCAATTGAAGCCTTTAGCACCAAAGAGGGCGAACCGACCAACGCCACCTACGGCTTCACCCGCACTCTGCTCGAATTGCTCCTGGCGGACAATCCGCCGGAGTTCCTGGCCGTCAGTTTCGACGTGGGGCGCACCTTCCGCGATGACCTGTTTAGCGATTACAAAGGAACCCGCGAGAAGATGCCGGACGAGTTGAGCCTGCAAATTGAGCGCATCCGCCAGGTGGTGCGGGCGCTGAATATCCCGGTGCTGGAATTGGATGGGTTCGAGGCGGATGACGTGCTGGGGACCATCGCCCGGCAGGCGGGGCCGTTGGGGCTGCCTGTCCACATCATCACCGGGGACAGAGATTTGTTGCAACTGGTGGATGAGAATACGCGAGTGGAGTTGCCGTCGCGCGCGGGCAGCCCGCCGGAGGTGTATGATGCAACGGCCGTTACCCAAAAATACGGCGTCCGGCCAGACCAGTTCGTAGACTACAAGGCGCTTGTCGGCGACACCAGCGATAATATACCGGGGGTGAAGGGGGTGGGGGAGAAAACGGCCGTTAAACTCCTGACCCAATACGAAACCCTCGACAACCTCTACGCCCACCTGGACGAAATCAAAGGCGCGATGGGCAAAAAGCTGGCCGAAGGCCAAGAAAGCGCCTACCTCAGCCAGGAATTGGCCCGCATCGTCACCGACGCCCCCATCCAGCTAGAGGTCGAAGCGTGCCGCGCCCACGACTTCGCCGCCGCCCCCGCCCTGGAAATCTTCCGCGAACTGGAATTCCGCAGCCTGAGCAATATGCTCGTCGCCGTCCTGGGCGACGCCGCCGAAGTCAGCGTTGCCGCCACCTCAGAGCAGCCGACTGAGACAATCATCGTGCGCACGGCGCAGCAGCTAAAGGAATTGGTCGCCCAACTAGACAACGCCAGCCTGATCAGCTTTGATTTGGAGACGACCAGCCTCAACGAAATGGAGGCGCAAATTGTCGGCGTCTGTCTGGCTGTCCGGCCGCCCGTCGGCTACTACATCCCCGTTGGCCACCTGGCGGCCGAGGCGCAAACCACCAGCGGCCAGATGGCCCTCTTCGCCAGCGAACCCCGCCTGGCCGATGGGCAGCTTCTCCTACAAACTGTCCTGGACGCTATCCGCCCCGCTCTGACCAATCCGGCCATTGAAAAGGTGGCCCACAACGCCAAATACGACTACATCATCCTGCAACGGCACGGCGTCACCGTTCAGCCCATCGGCTTCGACACGATGATCGCTGAATGGCTGACCGACCCGGCGAGCAAGCACAAAGGCTTGAAAGAGCTGGCCCGCCATCGTCTGGGCATTGAGATGACGGAGATAGATAGACTGATCGGCCGGGGCAGCAAGCAGATCAGCTTCGCCGAAGTGCCCATCGAACAAGCCGCGCCCTACGGCGCCGCCGATGCGGACGTGACGCTGCGACTGGTGGAACCGCTCCGCGCCGAAATCAAAGAGAAGGGGCTGGAGCGGATCATGGCGTTGGAGATACCGCTCATCGCTGTGCTGGCTGATATGGAGCAGCAGGGTATTGGCGTGGACCTGCCCTTCTTCCGCCAGATGTCCGGCGAACTGGCGGAAAAGCTGGCGGAACTGGAGAAGGAGATTTATGAGATTGCCGGGGAGCCGTTTAACATCAACTCGACGCAGCAGTTGAGCGATATTCTCTTTAAGAAGCTCGGTTTGCCGACGGAAGGGTTGAAGAAGATGAAGAGCGGCCATTACTCCACCGCCGCCAATGTGTTGGAGGAGTTGGCCCGCGCTGATGAGTGGGGGATTGTGAAGGCGTTATTGGCTTACCGGGAGTTGGGCAAGCTGAAGAGTACCTACGTGGATGCGCTGCCAGAGTTGGTGTATCCGGCAGACGGCCGTTTACACACCAGCTTCAACCAGACCGGGGCGATCACCGGCCGGCTGGCCAGCAGCAACCCCAATTTGCAAAATATCCCCATCCGCAGCGAAGTGGGGCAGCAAATCCGGCGCGGCTTCGTCGCCCGCCCTGGCTGGGTCTTCCTGGCCTGCGACTATTCCCAGGTGGAATTGCGCATCCTGGCCCACGTCAGCCAGGACGAGGCATTGCTGGAAGCGTTCCACACCGACCAGGACGTGCATCGGGCGACGGCCGCCGCTGTCTACAGCATCGAGGCTGAGTCGGTGACGTATGATCAGCGCCGCTTTGCCAAAGCGGTGAACTTCGGCCTGATCTATGGCATGGGGGCGTTCCGTCTGGCGCGGGATTCGGAGCTGACGCTGGCCGAGGCGGAGGATTATATTGCCGCCTATTTTGGCCGTTTCCCCGGCATCAAACGGTATCTGGAGGAGACGCGGCAGAAGGCGAAGGAGCAGGGCTATGTGGAGACGCTGCTCGGCCGCCGCCGCTATTTCCCGGTGTTTAAGACGCAGTTGGGCAGCAGCAACCGGCAGGCGTGGCTGCGCGCCGAGCGCGAGGCAGTGAACCATCCCATCCAGGGGACGGCGGCCGACATCATCAAAATCGCCATGCTGCGGCTGTATGAGGCGCTCCAGGCAAGTTTCCAGGCGCGGATGCTGTTGCAGGTGCATGATGAGTTGTTGTTGGAGGTGCCGGAAGGGGAGATAACGGCCGTTCAACCCCTCGTTCTCGAAACCATGTCTAGCGCCTTCCAACTCGACGTCCCCCTCAAAGTGGACGCCAGCATTGGCCACAACTGGCTGGAATTGAAAGGGTAACTGGCCGCTGGTTGCTGGCGTCCAGCCACCAAATCCGCTACTTTATCGCCGCTTATGGGTTATGCTTGATGGAAAACAGGGGGCAGTTCGTCTGCTTGCGTCTGCCCAAATCTACCCAAGTAAGAGAGAAATTGAGGAATATGGCAGAGACAAAAGATTTATCTTACGTCCCCTCAGGGGGACTTACCGCTATCCCGGAACTGGGCGAATTTGTGCCCCGACGCGGTGGGCGACTTTCCATTGGATTGACCCGGTTTATTGGCAAACTTACCGGTTGGACAGTGGAGGGCACGTTGCCCAATACCAATAAGATTATGGTGATCGGCGCGCCTCATTCTTCTAATTGGGATTGGATACTGACGCTTTTTGCGGCCAATTACCTCGGCGTACGCATCTCCTGGATGGCCAAGCACACGCTGTTTCGTTGGCCTTTCGGTTACGTCATGCGCTGGTTGGGCGGTGTGCCGGTAGACCGGCGAGCGGCGCAGGGCACAGTGGAGCAAGCGGTGGAGCGGTTCGCAAAAGTTGACGAGCTGATCTTGTGCATCACCCCGGAAGGCACGCGGCGCAAAGTGCGTGAATGGAAGCAAGGGTTTTACCACATTGCGCTAGGCGCGGATGTGCCCATTGTGGCGGCGGCCTTTGATTACGGCCGGAAACGGGTCTATTTTGGGCCAATCTTTAAGCCATCCGGGAATTTGGAAGAGGATATGCCAATCGTTAAATCCTTTTTTGATGGCGTGAAACCGAAAAATCCCCAGAATTGGTGAGGGTGAGGGTTTGTCAGACCGGAGACATGGCAGCTTTTTGCGCCGTTGGCAAAGATGCAGGTCTGGATATTTATTTACTGGTAAGCGTTCAGCCCCTCAAGACTAGATAGCTTTCGAGACATCGTAGACAGATGATGGCTCCGGTAAAAAGCTGTCAGATCTGAACGGTTACATGATGGAGCAGAAGGAGAAAATGATGCGACAAGACGGAACGATCAGGCCGTTGGCTTTGGCATTGCGGCCGGAAGCTGGTGTTGTCACCCAGTTGGCGTTCGTGGTGGCGGGTAGTTTGTTGGTCGCTCTGGCGGCTCAGATAAAAATCCCGATGTGGCCCGTGCCGGTGACGGCGCAGACGTTTGCCGTGCTTCTGGTGGGGGCGTTGTTGGGCAGCCGTTTGGGAGCGCTCAGTATGTTGCTCTATCTGGCGCAGGGGGCGATGGGGCTGCCGGTGTTTGCCGGTTGGGGCAGTGGCCCTGCCTATTTCGCTGGGCCAACGGCCGGATACCTGCTTGGTTTTGTCGCAGCTGCTTATGTTGTGGGCTGGTTGTGTGAACGGGGATGGGATCGGCGGTCAGGAACGGCCGTTCTCGCCATGCTTCTCGGCAATCTGACCATCTACTTGTTTGGGCTGACCGGCCTCAGCCGCTTCCTGGATGGTCCTGCCTTGCTGCAAGCTGGCCTGCTTCCTTTCATCCCCGGCGATATTCTAAAAATCATCCTGGCGGCTTTGTTGTTGCCGGCCGGCTGGAAGCTGTTCCAGCGGTAATGGCAGGCAATTGCTAGTTGAGTCCCCGGAAAAACGCGAAGAGATTTTTCACCGGTAACGCTGCACCGCAAGCGTTTTTTAGACGACAGGAGCCTGGCGTTTTTGCGATTCACCATGGGTTGAGACGTTGCATTGCAACCTCTCGACTCGTAGCAGGGTATTGATAAACGCCAAAAGGGCGCTTCTCTGGGTCAGGAGAAGCGCCCTTTTGCGTTGGGAGGGTGAGGGGGAACCAAGGGGGAGTTGGGAGGGGAGCCAGCCCAGGAGGAGAAGCTGGCTATATATGGGGGGGAAGAGATAGAGCAAATCGGGTCGTATGTCTGCATTGGTATATTAGCACGTATGTTCTAAATCGTCAAGGCGAATTTGCCTTTTGATCGTGATTGCTGCGCTCTCTGGGTAGGTTTGTTGGTTGGTCTGGTGACTGTTTTTGGCGCGGTTCAACTTGAGCGCAGCAATTCTCAATTTAACAAGAGATGTGTCATGCTGAGAGCCTGTGCTGAGCAGCGTCGAAGCATCCTCCGAAGCATCCCGTTCCCCTGGAAAACCGAGGCCGTAGGGATGCTTCGCTTCGCTCAGCATGACAATTGCGTATGAACAGAGTAGAAGACCGCCAATGCCAAGCCCAAATTGAGAATTGCTGACTTGAGCGAAATGTCCTTTGCAAATTTTGGGCCGTTAGGATTTCGTGGGACATCGCCAAATGCAGGGGTGGGTCTTGTACCTGTCCAATCGAGGGCGATCACAAGGGTCGCCCTGTATCTGGTGTCACCCCCCCCGAATTCCCAAAGAACCCGTTTTTTATTAACAAATTCTGAAAAACGGTACTTTAGTCCTATGACAAGGCGCGAAAGCTGTATAATACCATTGCAATATATTTACAAATTTTGTGCGAGAGATGACAAAGAGAAGGAGAGGAGACATGACCTTGCAAACCTATGATTGGGAAGCGCCACTGCTCTCGTTGGCTGTTGGACAGAAACGGCCGTTTACCCACCCTCAACGCCTCACCCCCCAGCAACATTTGGACGACGCCTACCAGTACTGCGAGCAACTTACCGCCAGCCATAGCAAATCCTTCTATCTCGCCTCTCGCCTGCTGCCCTGGGAAAAACGGCGGGCCATCCGCGCCCTCTACGCCTTCTGTCGCACCGCCGACGACATTGTGGACGCCGCCGAAGCGGGCCTGCCGCCCGATCACACCCTGCAACGGTTGGAGAACTGGCGGCAGGCGGCTTTGAACGGCCGTTCCTCCCCCGAAGACCCCGTCGCCCTCGCCTGGCGCGACACCTGCTGCAACTTCCACGTCCCCCAACTCTACGCCCACCAACTGATTGACGGGGTGGCCCGCGACCTGGCGCAAACCCGTTACCAAACCTTCGCCGACCTGGCCGCCTACAGCTACGGCGTCGCCTCCACCGTCGGCCTGATGAGTATGCACATCGTCGGCTTTCAGAACGAGGCGGCCATCCCCTACGCCATTCGCCTGGGCGTCGCCCTGCAACTGACCAACATTTTGCGCGACGTGGCCGAAGATTGGCGGCGCGGCCGGCTCTACCTGCCTCTGGACGAACTCCACGCCTTCAACCTGAGCGAGGCCGACATCGCCGCCGGAATTGTCACCGACGATTGGCGGGCCTTCATGCGCTTCCAGATCGAGCGCAATCGCCGCCTCTACGCCGAGGCGCAGCCCGGCATCGAGATGCTCTCCGCCGACGGCCGTATCGCCATCGCCGCCGCCGCCGACCTCTACGCCGCCATCCTCAACGACATCGAAGCCCACGACTACGACGTCTTCAGCCGCCGCGCCCACGTCAACAAATGGGGT
>CAYONK010000244.1:0-7079 GCA_964405285.1 uncultured Ardenticatenaceae bacterium | reverse complement strand
TTTAAAAAATTATTTTTACACTTTATGATTTTATTTTTACACTGTAAAAATGCAAGAGATAGGCAAGAAAAACGGCCGTTCCTCCCATCATTCGCGTGAAGTCTTGGGGAGAAACGGCCGTTTCCCTACAGCACCACATTCACCAGACGCCCCTTCACCAGGATCACCTGGCGCGGGGGCTTGCCCTCCAGATAGCGCTGCACCCCTTCCGTCGCCAGCGCCGCTTCCTTAATCGCCTCGTCCGACGTGCCGGCCGGGACCGTCACCCGGTCGCGCAGTTTACCATTCACCTGCACCGGGATGGTGATCTCCTCCTCTTTCGCCGCTTCCTCATCCCAGGCGGGCCAGGGCTGCTGGTGGATGCTGTATGCGCCGCCGCGCGCCGCCCACAACTCTTCGGTGATGTGCGGGGCGATAGGGGCCAGCAGCAGCAGCAAATTATCCACCGCCTCGCGCCACGCTTCAGCCGAGACGTGGCGTTTGCGCTGCGCCTCATTCAGCAAATTGCGCAGTTCCATCAGGGCGGCGATAGCCGTGTTGAAGGAAAAATGCTCGTAATCATGCGTCACTTTGCGGATGGTCTGGTGGGTCTTGCGGCGCAGCCCCTTCGTGGCCGCTTCATCTACCGCCGCCGGTTGGTAAGCGTGCTGACCGATCTCCCAGATGTCTTGCAGCAGCCGCTGCGGGCCGCGAATGCCATCATAGTTCCAGGGGCCGCCTTGCTCCCACTTGGTGAAGAACATCAGATAAGTCCGCACGGTGTCTGCGCCGTATTTGGCGACCAATTCGTCCGGCGCGACGACGTTGCCGCGCGATTTTGACATCTTTTCGTTGTCCTCGCCCAGCACCATGCCCTGGTTATACAGGGCCAACATCGGCTCATTAAAATCCACCAATTCCATATTTTGCATCGCTTTGGTGAAGAAGCGGGTGTAGATCAGGTGCATGGTGGCGTGTTCGATGCCGCCGGTGTATTGGTCCACCGGCAGCCAATAGTCGCCTTCTTCGGGGTCGAAGGGGCCGTCGGCGTAATCGGGACTCAGGTAGCGGTATTGATACCAGGAGGAACACATAAAGGTGTCCATCGTGTCCGTCTCGCGCAGGGCGGGAGCGCCGCAGATGGGGCAGGTGGTGTTGATGAAGGCTTCGTGCAGTTTCAGCGGGCTTTCGCCGGTGGGCATGAATTCTACGTCTTCGGGCAGCAGCACCGGCAGCGCCTCGTCGGGCACGGGCACAGCCCCATGTTCCGGGCAGTAGATAACCGGGATGGGCGCGCCCCAATAGCGTTGGCGGCTGATCAGCCAGTCGCGCAGGCGGTAGTTGACGGCTTCGTCACCCGCTTGATGGGCCACCAGCCAATCTATGGCGGCAGCGATGGAGGGGTTTTTGCGTCCTTTGTCGTTGGTAACGGCCGTTTCATTAATCGCCCCACTGTTTACCATCACCCCAGGGCCGACATACGCCTCCGTCATCTCGCTCTCCACCAATTCCCCCTCCGGCGGGGCAATCACCGGGATGATCGGCAGATTGAACTTGCGAGCAAACTCAAAGTCGCGCTGGTCGTGGGCCGGCACGGCCATAATCGCCCCAAAGCCATACCCCATCAACACATAATCCGCTATCCAGATAGGAATCCGCGCCTGGTTGACCGGGTTGATGGCGTAGCTGCCGCTGAAAACGCCCGTCTTCTCCCGGTCGGCCGCTTCCCGGTCAATATCGGTCAGCCGCTGCGCCTGCTCGCGGTAGGCGGTCACCGCTTCCGCCTGTTCCGGCGTCGTCAGCTTCTCCACCAGCGGATGCTCCGGGGCCATCACCATGAAGGTCGCCCCCCACAGCGTATCCGGCCGGGTGGTGAAGATGGGCATCTCGTCGTCATATTCCGTCTTAAAGACCACATTCGCGCCCTCAGAACGGCCGATCCAGTTGGTCTGCATCACCTTCACCCGCTCCGGCCAATCAATCTGGCTGAAATCCAGCAGCTCTTCGGCGTAATCGGTCGTCTTGAAGAACCATTGCGCCAACTCCTTTTTGATGACCGGCGTGCCGCAGCGTTCGCAGTGGCGGTCATCGCCCCATACCTGTTCCCGCGCCAGGGTGGTATTGCAGTTCGGGCAGAAGTCTACGGCCGCTTTTTGCCGGTAAGCCAGCCCCAGGCGCATCAGTTGCTTGAAAAACCACTGCGTCCACTTGTAATACTTAGGGTCTGAAGAGACAGCTTCGCGCTCCCAGTCAAACATCGCCCCCATGCTGCGCAGTTGGCCGCGCATCCGCTCAATGTTGGCGTAGGTCCACTTTTGCGGGTGGACGTTGTTTTTGATGGCGGCGTTTTCGGCCGGCAAGCCGAAACTGTCGAAGCCCATCGGGAACAGCACGTTATACCCCTTCATCCGCATAAAGCGGGCGCGGGCATCCGAGGGCGACATGGCATACCAGTGGCCGATGTGCAGGTCACCCGACGGATAAGGCAGCATAGTCAGGGCATAATGCTTCGGCTTGCTCTTGTCTACGACGTGCCGGTACAGGCCGGTCTCTTCCCATGTAGCCTGCCAGCGCGGTTCCAGTTCTTGCGGATTATAGCTGCTCATGACGGTTCACTCCTCCAGACATTGGCGATTTATTGGCGATTAGAGATTGGAGATTGGAGATTGGAGATCGCTACAATCTCTAATCTCCAATCTCCACTCCCCATTCCCCACTCTCGAAAACAAAAAGCTCCCTTTCGTTCAGAGACGAAAAGGAGCTTCCGCGGTACCACTCTGATTGATGGATTTTAACTTTAGGTGGACCTGAAGGGACTCGAACCCTTGACCCCCACAATGCCATTGTGGTGCTCTCCCAACTGAGCTACAGGCCCAAAAAACTTACGATTTGGGATTGACGATTTACGATTGGGGATTTTACCCACAATTGTCAATTCGTCAACATAAAATCGCCAGCAGATTGATGATTATCCATCCACTCAAGCGCGTAACGAGCGCGAAACGGCGGGGGTTAGTCTATTAGTCTTGTAGTCTGGTGGTCTTGTAGTCTGGTGGTCTTGTAGTCTGATGGTCGCCCGACGAAGGACTACCCGACTATAAGACTATCCGACTACCGGACTATCTCTTCACCCCAGCGGCTCCCAGGCGAGTTCAGCGATTGTTTGCCGCGCTCACAGCCAATGACGCGACTCTCTGCCGTTGACAATTGACAATTGACCATTAACAATTGACAATTTTCCCGCTTACTACTCCTGTTCACAGCCTTTGTCTATGCGTTTTTCAAGAAAAACCGGGCTGTCAAACCCGGTGTGTGGACCTGAAGGGATTCGAACCCTTGGCCTCTACAGTGCGATTGTAGCGCTCTCCCAGCTGAGCTACAGGCCCTAAAGCGAACGGTATAGTAGCCCAGGCCAGGCCCATTGTCAAGATTCTTGGGCCAACTTTTTCGGTAAACTGCCGGTTAAAGGGGGTGGGCAATGCGTCGTTTACAGGGTACATTAGACGGTTGTCTAAACCGTCTGTCCTATTACTCGGCAAGGCCATAAACTTGCATTGCTATGGAGTAGGAAGTTACAAGTTACAAGTGACAAGTTGCTCTGGTAGAAGCCGCCTGTAACCTGTAATCATACACAAAACGTCAGTTTGCGACCTTGCGCACTATATTTTGGAAAATTGGAGGCTATACATGGAAAAGAAATACAAAATCGTGATTGAATATTGCGTGCCTTGAAACTATCTGGAAAGAGCCGTCCGGGCGACGGCCGATATTCTGGGGCAGTATCAACACGTTATCTCTTCTCTGGAACTGGTCACCGGCACAAAGGGGGCCTTTGAGGTGACGGTGAACGACACCCTGATTTTCTCCAAACAGACCATGCAAAAACGCCACGCCGAACCCGGCGAAGTTTTGGCTTTGTTTAAGGAGATTGTTGGGCCAGAGACGTCAACTTACGGCACGTGAGGAAGGTTACAAGTCACAGGTAACCTGTAACTCGTCACCTTCTTCCTCACGTTATCCAATCGCGGCGGAAGGCGTCCCAGGAACGATGGGCGTAGCTGCGGGCGCACTCTTTACATACGAGGGCGGCATCCGTCTCGCCGCTCTCGCGCCAGCGCCAGCGCACAACAGAAAGATGCGGGCGACAGACTGGTTGATGGCAGACGGGGCAATAATCGCCCTCTGACAGAGCGGCGCTATCGCTGCGATGTCCGGCCGGTTGTTTGTTGCAGATATAACAGTATTTCACGCTCATCACGCCAAAGAATAACACAAAGCAACAGACGCGGCAGGTTTTAACGACCCCGCTGCGTTGCCAATCTAGAGAGATTTTGCACTGAACAGTCAAGCCCTTCCTTACGTGATCCTACTCGGCTTCATCTGGGGGTCTAACCTGGTTGTCGCCCGTTTCGGTCTGGCCCAATTTAATCCGATTACGTTCGTCGGTTTGCGGCTGGCGATTGCCTGCGTCGCCCACCTGGGCGTTTACCTGTTCGACCGGCGGCGGCATTGGCCGGCCGACCGGCTGTTGTGGCGACGGGCGGCGTTGATGGGGGTGATGGGAACGGCCGTTCCCATGACCACCCTTCTCCTCTCCTTGCAATACCAATCCAGCGGCGTCACCTCCATCTTCATCACCACCGCCCCGGCCATCACCGTCCTGATGGCCCACTTCCTCCTGGCCGACGAACGACTGACCTCGCGCAAAATCATCGGCATCGCCCTGGCCCTGGGCGGCGCGCTGCTGCTGGTGCTGCAAGGCGAAAGCGGCCTGCCAGACGCCAGTCAGGCCAGCCCGATGGGGTTCATCCTGGTTCTGGTCGGGATGATCGCCGGCAGCGCCATGGCTATTTACGCCCGCAAGTATTTGCGCTCCTTCGACGCTTTCGACGTGGCGACGGCCCGCATGATGGTAGCCACCCTGTTTATGGCCCCCATCGTCCTCTTCTTCACCGGCCTGGATTTCAGCCAGGTGACGGCCGAGGGGTATTTCTCGCTGGTCTACACGGCATTGGTCGGCGCCTTTTTTGGGCTGATCCTGGAGTTCTACATCATCAAACGCTTTGGCGCGACGGCGGCGGTCATGACCGCCTACGTCATCCCGGTGGTGGCGACGGTTGGCGGCGTGCTGTTCCTGGACGAACGAATCTCGCTGCTGATGCTGGGCGGCATGGTACTCATCGTCCTGGGTATCGCCATCATCAACCAGCGGCGGCGCACCGTGCGCCGGGGATATATCCCGCCGACGTAATTGTTGTAAAGGTAAAACAGTCGTGATATGCTTGAGTCAGGATTTTAAGAAACCTTGCGTGGTTGGAGCGTGGCGATTGGGTGATTTTGACTGCCGAACCTCCAGGCTCTAACCTCCAGTCCCGCACATCTATGGAACTTCAAGCGATCACCGGCCAGCTTCACCTGGTGAATGGACAGGTCCAATCATCAGAAAACGGAGCCGCTCCCGGCCTGTTGGCCCAGACAGCCCCGTCAAAAGCGACGCGCAGCCGCCGCCGCGATTCTCTGTTCGTCCATCTCAGCCTGACGGGGCCAGCGGAGGAAACGGCCGTTCTCTCTCAAGACCTGCTCGACCTGATCAGCCGCCGCTTTTTCCAGGCAACCGGCAGCGTGACAGCCGCGCTGCGCCAGGCCATTGACGACGCCAACCAGCAGCTCCTACGGCGCAATCTGGATAACTCCGGCCCAACCCGCACCGGAGCCATCGCCTGCGCGGCGCTACACCAGGGCGAGCTGTTTATGTTGCAGGCAGGCGAAGGGCTGGCTTTTCTGGGCCACAATTTTGGTGTGGAGCGGCTGCCAGCAGAGAAACCGGCCCATTCCACCCCGCTTGGCCGGACGGCCGGATTGCACGTGCGCTATTACCATCATCGCCTGCAAGAAGGCAACGTCCTACTACTGGCCGATCCGCGCATCGCCAACCTGACGGCCGACGCTTTAGCCCCTGCCCTGGTGGATACGGACGTGGAGGAAGGGCTGCTGGCGCTGCAAACGGCCGTTGGCCCGCAAACCGCCCGCTTGCTCCTCATCGAATTCAGCAGCGAGGAACTGGCCCATCTGCCCGAAGTCGCCACCATCGCGCCCGTCGTCGCCCCCGCGACAGCCGCTCCCGAATTCCCGGCTCCCATCCGCGAAGCAGACGCCCAAAAAACGGCAGCGGCCACCCCTCCAGCGCAACCGGCAGCGCGCCAGGCGGGCAAACTCGCCGCCGAAGTGGAACACGGGGCGCGGCAAGTCACCGCCAGCGCCGCCTTCGGCCTGGCCAACTTCACCGACTGGCTCACCGACATGCTCGCCCGACTGCGCCCGCCGCGCGAAGAGGGTGAGGAGACCACCCATTGGGCCATCCCGACCCTCATCGCCATCATTATCCCGATCCTGATTGCGGTTATTGTCACCAGCGTCTATCTGGAGCGGGGCCGCGTGCAGCGCTTTGCCGACATCAAAGTGACGATGGCCGAGAATATCGGCCTGGCTGATGGCGCAGCCACCAGTGAGGCGGCGCGCGCCTATTATGATACGATCATTCTCCTGGCCGACGAAGCGGACGAACTACGCGCCGGTGACAACGAGGTCAACCGGATGCGCCAACTGGCGATGGCCGAATTGGACCGGCTGGATGGGGTGACGCGCCTGCAAGCGCAGCTTCTCCACCAGTTCACCAGCGAGGTAGAGCTGACCGACGTGGTCCTGCAACGAGATCAAAACGGCGGCATCTATACTCTGGATAGCAACAACAACGTCTATTTCTACCCGACGGATAGCTCCTACCAACGGTTAACGGGCGAACCGGAGCGGATCTGGTTCACGGGGAAAGCGGTAGGCAGCCACGTGGCCGGGCGAGTGGTGGATATGATGTGGCGGCGGGCGGGAACGGCCGTTTCCCGCGACGGCCTGGCCATGTTAGACGCTAGTGGGGCGTTGGTCACTTATTTCCCCAACCTCGGCGATACCCGCGTCGCGCCGCTGGGCATGGCCAGCGTCTGGCAGGCCCCTGCCGCCATCACCACCTTCGCCGAACGGCTATACGTGTTGGACCCTGGGGCGCGGGAGATTTGGAAGTATTATCCGGATGGGGATGGTTTCAC
>CAYONK010000243.1:0-7079 GCA_964405285.1 uncultured Ardenticatenaceae bacterium | reverse complement strand
CGCTGCGGCTCTATGAAGCGCAGTTGGCCGACATCCCTCTGCACGAACAGCAGCTGCGCTGGTGGCTGACGGAGGCGTTGAGCGAGGCGCAGCGGTATCAGGTCAACGATTTGTTGGTCAGGCTGGCCACGCTGCGGGAACAGAATCTGGCGCTGTTGGACTTGCTGGCCGAACTGAAGCAGGGCACCATTGACCGCATCCTGGAGATGGACGATGAAGAGTTGGGCCGACGCGCCCTCGGCGGGCAATAGACCTGGGGCCAGGGGCCGGAGACAGAGTGAGTATCAGTGGGCACAGCGGACAACCGGGTGGCCCCACGCCTGATTCCCCCCTCTTATCGTCGCTATGAGCCAACAAGCCGAACGAGTCACCCTGTTTGACGAATGGGCCGCAAGGTATGACGCGGCCGTCACCGCCGGAGAGCCGTCGTTCCCCTTCGCCGGGTATGATGAGGTGCTCGCCGCCACCGTCCGCCTGGCCGGGGCGCGGCCGTCGCTGCGTATCCTGGACCTGGGGATTGGCACGGGCAATCTGGCAGCCCACTTTGTCGCCGCTGGCTGCCAGGTCTGGGGGCTGGATTTCTCCGCCCCGATGTTGGCGCAGGCGCGGGAGCGGCTGCCCCAGGCTCACTTGATTCAAGCCGATTTGCTGGCTGAATGGCCCATCGCTGCCCGTCCCCTGTTTGATCGCGTCATCACCGCCTATGTCCTGCACGAATTTGACCTGCCCGACAAGCTGCGCCTGCTCGAAGCGGCCGGCCGTTACCTGACGCCAGACGGCTTCATCGTGGTCGCCGACATCGCCTTTCCCACGACGGCCGGGCGCGCCGCCGCTGCCGAGCAGTGGGCCGACCTCTGGGATGAGGCGGAGTTTTACTGGGCGGCCGATGAGGCCATCGCCGCCGGGGCTACGCTTGGGTTGTCGCTGACCTATCAGCCGGTCTCCTGGTGCGCTGGAGTGTTGACGGTGCGGGCGGAGAACGGCCGTTTGCCTCACCAACCCTAAACGCCAATGTGCGCTGACATAGATAGAACGTACAGCCAGTTTCGCCACCAGTTTGGGCAATAGATAACGGCCGTTCTCTCCTCCCTGGCGCAGATAGCGGAAGAGAGGAACGGCCGTTCAATTGCCCCTTGGTAGCCCATTGTAATTGTCATCACAGCACAGTAGAATGAAGTCATACAATGTGGAATCTGGAACATGGGCTATTTGGTTGCCAGGTTATCAACCAGAGGGTGGTTAGCCAGGGGCAACAGCCTATAAGGAAGAAAAAATGACTCAGTCCGAAATGATAACAAGTTCAGACAGCAGTTCAAGCGGGCACTTATCATAAACTGCGTCGCTTCAATGGAATCATGGGTTTCTTGCACCTTATTCAGGGTGTCTTCATGATCCTGGTCAGCAATGACACTACTTACCCTATCTTTACCAATTACCTGAATTTTGACGTCACTACCTTTTCACTTGTGCCCAGGAGTGAGCTTCTGTACGAAGTACCCTTCGGCCCGGCCGTTGCCCTCTTTTTGCTTATTTCCGCCGTAGCTCATTTTTACCTGGCCACCATTGGTTATGAGAAGTATGTTGCCAATCTCAAGAAGGGCATGAATCCTGTTCGCTTTTACGAATATGCCCTCAGCTCATCTCTGATGATCGTACTCATCGGTATGCTTATTGGCATTTGGGATCTCGGGGCCATCATTCTCTTGTTTACGCTGAATGCCACCATGAACCTGTTTGGCATTATGATGGAGTTACATAACCAGCATACCGAGCGGACAGACTGGACCGCATTTATTTACGGCTGTGTGGCTGGGTTCGTTCCCTGGGTGGTCATTACGCTCTATTTTGTTGGCGCAGTCAATTCTGGCGAGGCCAAGCCGCCGGGGTTTGTATACGTTATCGTGCCAACCTTGTTTGTGTTCTTCAATATCTTTGCCATCAACATGGTGCTGCAATACAAAAAGATTGGTCGCTGGCGCGACTATCTGTATGGAGAATACGTCTACATCATCTTGAGCCTATCGGCCAAAAGTGTGCTTTGCTGGCTGATCTGGACAGGCACACTGGCCCCGGTTTAGGGTATCTTATGCAGTTGCCTGACGTCAGTGGTTATAACCTTGAACGGCAAAAGATGCGCTTCCCGGCCAACTTTGATGGGCAGCTTAACCTGGTTTTTATTGCTTTCCAGCGCTGGCATCAAGACGTGATTGATGGTTGGGTTCCCTCTGTGGCTCAGTTGAGCCAGATGTTTCCTAGCCTCAGGTATTACGAGTTCCCCACTCTGCCGCGGCAATATCTTCTACCGCACGATGCTTAACGAAGGGATGCGCGCTGGCATTCCCGAACGAGCCACGCGGGCGCACACCATCACTCTTTACCTGGATAAGGCCGCTTTTCGCCAGGCGCTGGCAATCCCTGACGAACAGTTCCAGCGATTGTAGGAACTGATTGTGAGGCCCATGTGAAGCAAACAACCATCTTCGGTTCGACTTCATCACCTAAGCGCCCTTTTAGCCTGGGTGATGGGCTGGCTTTGCTGCTTGTACTCGTCTTGTTGTATATCGGCACGCGGCTGGCTTTTAATGCGCCGGATGTCGTCACCGGACCGACGATTGACCTGTCGCCACGCGCCTTGCCCTGGTACGCCACACTGTCCGTAGGGCGGATGATGGCCGCTTATGCACTGTCCTTGGGCTTCACCCTGGTCTACGGCCGGATTGCCGCCTACAACCAACGCGCCGAGCAGGTAATGATGCCGCTCCTGGATGTGCTGCAAAGCGTACCGATTCTCTCTTTTTTGCCGGTGGTGCTGCTTGGTTTTAGCGCCATTTTGCCAGAGTCTATGGCTGCTGAATTGGCGGCCATCGTCCTCATCTTCACCAGCCAGGTGTGGAATCTTACCTTCGCCTGGTATCAGTCGTTGACCACGATTCCGAAAGAGTTACGCGAAGCCAGCCGCATTTTCCGTCTGAACGGGTGGCTGCAATTTAGAACCCTGGAACTCCCTTTTGCGGCCATCAGTCTGGTGTGGAACAGCATGATGAGCTGGGCCGGGGGTTGGTTTTTCCTGATGGCGGCCGAGATTTTTACCGTCGGGCAGCGCGATTTTCGTTTGCCGGGGTTGGGCGCTTATTTGCATGAAGCGGCGGCGCAGAGCAATTTTACGGCGATTGCCTGGGGCATTGGGGCGTTGGTTTTGGTGATTGTGCTGTTGGATCAATTGGTCTGGCGGCCGTTATTGGCCTGGTCAGACCGCTTTAAGGTGGCGATGGTGGCGGACGCAGAACCCTCCGCTTCCTGGTTTTACGACGCCTGGCGCAGCGCCCGGTTCTCCTTCTGGCTACGCGACCGCGTGAGTGGGCCGCTGCTGGAGCGGGTAGATGGCTGGTGGGTGCGCCGTTTTCCTGGGGGGGAAACGGCCGTTTCCTCCTCCCCTACCTCTCTATGGATTGGCAGACTCCTGGCGTTCCTGGCGTTGGCGGCGCTCCTGTATGGCGGCTATCGCGCCGCGCTGCTCCTGTTTACCCTGTCACTCGACCAATGGCAGCGCATTGGCCTGGGGTTGTTAGCCACCCTGTTGCGCGTCGTCATTGCCCTCTTTCTCGCTCTGCTCTGGACAATTCCCGTCGGCGTCGCCATCGGCACAAATCACCGTCTGTCCACCATCTTGCAGCCCCTGGTACAAATCGCCGCTTCTGTCCCGGCGACCGCCCTCTTTCCGGTGCTGCTGCTGGTCGTTTTGCGCCTGCCCGCCGGGCTAAACATGGCCGCCGTGCTGCTCATGCTCATGGGGACCCAGTGGTATTTGTTGTTCAACGTCATCGCCGGAGCCAGCGCCATCCCCCAGGATTTACAATACACCTCCTCCCTGCTCCAGCTAGGGCAATTGGAACGGTGGCGCACATTGGTGCTGCCGGCGCTGTTCCCCTATCTGGTGACAGGGGCGATCACCGCCAGCGGCGGTGCGTGGAACGCCAGCATTGTGGCGGAATACGTGGACTTTGGCGGGCAAACGCTGCAAACGGTGGGCCTGGGCGCGATTATCAGCGACGCGACGGCCAAAGGGGATTTTGCCTTGCTGTTGGCGGCTACTCTGACGATGGTGCTGGCTGTCGTTTTGCTGAACCGGCTGGTATGGCGACGCCTATATGCCCTGGCGGAAGAGAAGTACCGCATGGAGTAGGGCAAGCCCAGGCCAAGACGATGAGAGCCACCCGCTCTCCGCTTTGATTCGGCTGTTGAGGAGCAACTATGAGCGAAAATCGTACACTGCTGCAATTAACAAAGGTTTCGCAGAAATATGGAAGCGGCGAACGGCAGTTTACCGCTGTGGAGGATATCAACTTAACGCTGGCAGAGGGGGAATTTGTGGCGCTCTTAGGGCCGTCTGGCTGTGGCAAAAGCACGCTGTTGCGGATCATCACCGGCTTACAGGAGGCAACCAGCGGGCAAATTTTATACCAACAACGGCCGTTGCGCGGCGTCAATCCCCACGCAACCATCGTCTTCCAAACATTCGCCCTCTTCCCCTGGCTGACCGTGTTAGAAAATGTCACCGTCGCCCTCAAAGCAAAAGGCGTCGGCCCAGATTTGCGCGTCACACAGGCCATTGACGCCCTGGATCGCGTCGGGCTGGACGGCTTTGAAAACGCCTATCCACGCGAACTTTCGGGCGGGATGCGCCAGAAAGTAGGCTTTGCGCGGGCGATGGTCACCCAGCCGGAACTGCTCTGTTTGGACGAGCCATTTTCCGCGCTCGACGTTCTCAGCGCCGAGGCGCTGCGCGGCGAACTGCTGGAATTGTGGACCGGCGGGCAAATCCCCACCAAAGCGATTTTGATGGTCAGCCACAACATCGAAGAAGCGGTCTTCATGGCCGACCGCATTGTGGTGATGGACAAAAACCCGGGTCGGATCATCGCCGACCTGCCTGTGCCGCTCCCCCATCCGCGCCAGCGCAAAGCGACCAACTTCCAGAGCGTGGTAGACCAGGTCTACGCCACGCTGGCCGGGCAGACGCAGCCGGAACATCTGGAATTGGGCACGGCTCCCGGCGAACCGGGGCGCACTCGCCGTCTGCCCCAGGTCGCTATCCCAGACCTGGCCGCCCTGTTGGAATACCTGGGCGATTTACCCGACAACCGGGCAGATATTTATCGCCTGGCCGAAGAATTGAGCCTGAACTCAGACACATTGCTCACCCTGGTAGAAACGGCCGAACTGCTCGGTTTTGCCATTATCGCCAAAGGCGACATCACCCTCACTTCGTTGGGCGAGACCTTCGCCGAAGCGAGCATCCTGGCGCGTAAGGAGATTTTCGCCACACGCATTCGTCGCCTGCCGATCATCAAATGGCTGCTCACCATGCTCCGCGCCGCCGACCGCCAGCAGTTGGATTGGGATGTGGTGCAGACGGCGTTAGAATTGGAGTTCCCGCCGCAAGAGGCGGCGACGCAGATGGAGACAATGGTCAATTGGGGCCGTTACGCCGAAATTCTCGCCTACAACGACGATAACGCGACGCTTTACCTGGAAGTCGCCCCCGGCCCTCCACCGACTGAAGGGTAAGCATTCAGTCAATCAGGGTTGCCAATCGCCAGAATCAGCGAATGCCAGGATATGCCCACGAAGGTTGTCCCCGCCTGGATTCAGATGAACCCGCCAGACCCTCCCGATGAAAAATTGGTAGCCCCCCAACTATTCACCAAGACCTCAACCGCAAGGCCGTGTGAATCGAAAGGTTCAAGCACGGTTTGGCGGCGAGCGGTTTACAGCACAGGTTATGCTGTGCGCTGATCGACTACCCGATTACCCATAAGCGAAAGCAATACATAACCTGAGCAATTTAAGAGAATTGCTGTGCCAATGTTCCCTCTTAACGCCTCAATCCCTGGTTTCAATATCATGAGGCCATGAAGGGTTGCTCTTGGGACGCTTTTTATTCCCCCACGCCTGGTGTCAACGCGGTGATCAACCCGATAGTGCGTTCGATATGTTCCTGGTCCCAGCTAATCAGAGGCGCATTCAGCCGCGCCGCCACAGCCACGTAACAAGCATCCGCGCCGCGCAGTCTGTGCCAGGCGGCAATTCGGCTTGTTTGGATAGCAAACGCATGATCTATAGCCACCAGTCTCAGGGTTGGTACAGCTAACAGGTGATTGATGGCCTTTTCGCCCATTTCCACACTGCCAAAACGGCGAGACACCGCGCCGCCAACTTCGGCCAACAGCAATATGGGCGCAGCCATAGGCCTTTTCTGAAGCAGCACATCAGTCAACCAGGACCTGGTGACTGCATGATGGACATCCTGCTGTAAGAGGAAACTCAACCAGACGCTGGCATCGGTCACGATCACAGGTCACGCCTCACATCCCAAATCGCATCAAGCGCAGAAATGCCTTCGGGCCACTGGGCGCTGATTTCCGCAGACAACGCTTCTAAATCAGAGAGTACGGCCGCGATTTCTTCTCCCGTCGGCTCTGGCGGGACGACCGGAATCAGCCGGGCGATGACTTCACCGTGATAGGTGATTTCCACGCTCTCCCCTTTCTCGCGCACGCGGCGCAATATCTTACTGGTTTCTTGCTTCAACTCTCGCACACCTACTGTGACCATCATGCACCTCCAGCCATTGATTATCTACAAATGTAGGCACATTCTAGCACAAAAGTGGGGTTAAGATTCAGCGTAATTGGTTCGGCGGTCACAGTCACCGGCTCTATGCCCATTTGCGTCAGCACATCCTGGATGGTTTTGATCTGCTCCTCATGTAAAGGCACATCACAGTTGAAATCAATGATAAGCTCTTACTCTACTATAGCTTTTCAGATAATGATTTTGTACGGGCTGGTCTTGTGCCAGCCGCATTGACTCAAGAATAATCTGACTTGGCGCGTCTCCCATGGCCTCGAATAAACTTGTCTGTCTAAGGCGCCGTGGCGAGATGGCGGCGCAGTTGCTTTGCCTCAGACGTGACGCTATACAGACGCTATATAACAGGAAGCGTGCCTGTTGCCGCCTGCGCTAAACGAAGGAGAACCGCGCTAAGAAAACCCAGCCTTTTTTGCCAAGAAGTTGCC
>CAYONK010000242.1:0-7083 GCA_964405285.1 uncultured Ardenticatenaceae bacterium | reverse complement strand
GCCTGGCTCAATCCCTGGCCGGACGCCGACAACCGGGCGTATCAGATCGTCCAGGATAAAACGGCCGTCGCCCGTTGCCAGGTACAACAACGCCAAAAAGACCACAAAAAAGATAACCGCGCCCCCCAAATCCTGCTGCCACACCAGCAAAATGATGCTAAAGCCCCACATCAACAGCAATGGGGCCAGATTCGCCAGCAGGCTGCGCCACTCATGTTGGCGGCCGCGGGCCAACAGCGGCCCTCGCTCCTCAAAATAGCTCGCCAGAAAGACAATCAGCAGCAGCTTGAGCAGTTCCGACGGCTGGAAATAGACGCCGCCGATGAAGGGGATGGGCAGCCACAACGCCGCCCCATAACCGGAGGGGTTCACGCCAAAGAGCAGGGTGGCGGCCAATAGCAGCAGCCCGCCGATCAGCAAAGTGTAGCGGTAGCGGCGTAAAACGCGCAAACTGGGGGGGAGGATGGCGACGAGGAGGAGAACGGCCGTTCCCAGCCCCACCCACACCATCTGCCGCCACAAAAAATTGGCCGCCAGCCGGTCAATCAGCACCAGCCCCCAGCCGGTGAGCAGAGCGTAAATCGGCAAGAGGAACGGGTCGCGCTGCGGTTTGTAACGGTGGAGGACAAAATGGGCCACGCCCATCAAGGCTACCCAGAGCAGCGGAGCCAGCAAATGGCTCAATCGCATCCCCCCGGCCACCGCCAGACTCAGCGCCACCCCATTCGCCAAGACAAACGCCGCCGCAAGTAACAGCAAACTGCCCTCACGACGGCCGTTTTCCTCCCGCGCATCCTCTAAAGCAAAAAACTGCATAATTGTCAATCGTCAATTGTCAATTGCCAATTGACAATTATGCCAGATAACGCCCAACTAGCGGGGCCAGCTCCGCCTTCGTCGCCGCCGGGATGAGGGACGGATCGGTGATGAGCGCTTCTTTCAGGGCGGAATGGACGGGGTACTCGCCGCCCCACTCGTCCATGTGGGCGGCCAGGTGACGCAGCGATTTTTGCGCTAAATCGGTGTTGTGGTGCAGCACCCGGATCACTTGCTCCACCGTCACCGGCGCTTCGCTTTCGTGCCAGCAGTCATAGTCGGTGATATGGGCCATGCAGGCGTAGGCCATCTCCGCCTCAGCCGCCAGGAACGCTTCCGGGCTGGTTGTCATGCCGATGATGTCCATCCCCCATTGCCGGTAGGTGTAAGACTCCCCTTTTGTGCTAAAACGCGGCCCCTCCATCGTGATAAATGTGCCACCGCGATGCACGATGCCACCGCTGGCGGCCACCGCATCGGCCAGCGCCGCGCTCAGTTCCGGCGAGAAGGGGTGGGCCACGCTGACGTGGGCCACCAACCCCCGGCCGAAAAAGCTGGATTCCCGATTTTTCGTATGGTCAAACAACTGGTCGGGGACGACGATATGGCCGGGGACGTAGGCTTCGCGCAGCGAACCGCAGGCGCTGACGGCGATGACGTAGCGCGCGCCGAGCGTTTTCAGGGCGAAGATGTTGGCCCGGTAGGGGATTTCGCTGGGAGTCAGACGATGGCCGCGCCCGTGTCGGGGCAGGAAGGCAATCCGCCGCCCTTGCAGCGTGCCAATGGTCAGGCAGTCGGATGGCTGGCCGAAGGGGGTGTTGATTTCTATCTCTTCTATGTCGGTCAGGTCGGGCATGTTATACAGCCCGCTGCCGCCGATGACGGCAAGTTCGATGTCGGACACGATAGGCGCTCCTTGTTTGTAGGAGATTAGAGATTGGAGATTGGATTAGTCTCTCATCTCCAATCTCCAATCTCTAATCTCCAATCCCGGATTCTCACTTTTCGCTCTATATTATTTGCGCATTTCGGCCAGGGCGGTTTCCAATCTGGTGATTTTATCCGTCGTGACCTGCTTCATTTGTTTGAGTATCTGCTGCTGTTTGGCGATGGTTTGCTGCGCTTGTTGCAGTTGTAGTTCGCGCTCGATCAGCAAGGTATGGTTTTCGGCGAGGCGCTGGCCTTGAACGGCCGTTTCCTGTAAATGCCGCTGTAACTCCGCTTCGCTGGCTTCGATCTGCAACTGCTTTTGCCGGATCGCCATTTCCGCCTGCTTGAGTTCCGTTTTCAGCGCCTCAACCTCTTGGGATGATAGCAGTTTGGTGGGTTGTTGGCTAATCCGATCCAATTCAGCCTGCGCTTCTTTCCAGCGCTTTTCCATCTCATGATGCTGTTGGCGTAGTGCGGCAGCCACTTCTTCTTGCTTGAAGAATTTCTCTTTGGCCATGTCCATCTGTTTCATCAACGCCGCATTACGTTTGCGCAGCGGGACGATTTCCGCCTCAAGTTGGGCGTTTGCTTCTGCCAGGGTTTGGATGGCGCTGTTGCTATCACTCTCTAGCTGGTTGTATCTGTCTGTTAAGGCTTGAATCGTTTTGTCGCTATCGGCCAGCAATTGCTGGGCTGCGCTGGTTTCCTGTTCTAGTTCCTGGCGCAGTTCTTCGATGTATTGCTGCGCGGTGTCCCATTCTGTTTCAACTTGTTGGCGCTGTTCGCGCAGCCGGGCGATGATGCTGCTGCTTTCCTCGGCTTGCTGCCGGGCTGTCTCCAATTCTATGTCTAGCTCTTTAACTCGCTGCTCGGTGCGCTGGGCCAATTCTTGCCAACGCAGCAGGGCATCTTCCTGGTCGGCGCGATGGCCCAGGCTGTCCTGGAGGGCGGTTTCGATGTTGTGCAGCCGCTCGGTCAATGTTTCGATTTGCGCCGAAGCCTGCGCTAACTGATTGTCTACGCCTTCTTTGGCAGCGGTGAGGGTGGCGTGGTTTTCTGACAGATCGGTGTGGGTCCGGCGTAACGCATCTAGCTCCTGGATGGTTTCGTCCAGGGTTTGTTGAACCAGGTTGAGTTCTTTACCCTGGCGTTCTAGCTGGGTTTCGCGCTGTTGCAATGAGGCGTTGCTGCTGTTGGCCTCTTCTTGCCAGATAGCCAGCGATGCCTTGACATTTTTCAGTTCTTCGCGGGTGGTGGCGAGCAGGTTGGTGGTCTCCCCGGCGATTTCGGCCAGGCGTTGGTCGAAGGTTTCTTCTAGTTCGTAGCGGGCGGCGAGGGCAACGGCCGTTTCCATTTGTAATCGGTGCAGCGCATCCAGCGTCTCCCCATCGCGCCGGTGGTCATGTTCTGGCCGCAGGCCGGACGGAGCGAGATCTTCCGAGGTTTCCTGGCCGTTTTGCCAGGAGGTGTAATCCGACTCCGTTAAGGTGTTGATCCAGCCACGGATCAGGCCGCCGGGTTCCAGGTGCAGGCGCACCGCGTAGATGTCGCCCCAAATCTGCCCATCGCTTTTAACGACTACTTCCCGGCTAATAGCTGAGCCGGAAAGCAGCCCAACCACGACAATCTGGGGGGCGTAGATATTGCCCACAACCGTTGAACCAGCGGCGACGGCAACCGGCCGTTGCTCCTGAATGTCGCCGACGTGATACCCAAAAATCTCGCGCCATTTGTGGCTGCGCCGAAATCGGGCGAAAATGCCCTGCTGTACCGTTTTTTCGCTGCTTGTTGCCATCTTCTTTGTTGTTTTGGATGCTCACCTTTTACTTACCGGACCCATTATAGCAAGGGAATGATAGATCAAAACCCTTAAGGGGGCTATTTCCACAATTCTTCACGTCCCCCTGATTTTGGCGTTGACAGTTACCAGGTGAGATGGAATAATGAAAACGGCCGTTCTACCACTTCGCTGCCTGCCACGAACATCAACCTTGCCCAAGATTCAGGAGAGATTATGATGCGCTTTCACTTCAACCAGCCGATTGCCATTCTGGCGCTTTTATTCGTTGTGTTGGTCTCGTCATTGTCCGCCGGTGTCGTCATGGCCGTTCCCCAGCCGCCCGACGAGGGGGTGATGGTGGTTCGGGAGATGGTCGGGGAAACGGCCGTTCTCCGCCACATTCAATATCACACGCCTGCCAGCCCGGCCGGCGCCAGCGCCGACTGGCAGGCGATTGGCTCGCAGCCGGACGCCAACTTCGGCGCCTCCCTCACCTTCATCGGCGACCTGAATGGCGACGGTTATGACGACGCAGTCATTGGGGCAGATGCCTACGACGGCGATCACCCCAACCAGGGAATAATCTTCATCTACCCCGGCTCAGCTTCCGGACTCAGCCCGAATTTTGTCAATTCTATTACCATTCTTTCTGAGAATGCTGCTTATGGTTACGCCGTTGCTCCTGCCGGGGATCTTAACAACGACGACTATGCCGACTTCCTGGTTGGCGCTCCCGGATTTTTCGACGACAGAGGGTGGGTTGATATCCATTTTGGCGCGGCCGGCGGTCTTAATATGAGCCTGAACCAGACCATTATCGGCCAGAATGTTGGCGAACAGTTTGGCTCCGCCCTGGCAGCAGGCGACGTAAATGGCGATGGCTACCCGGACGTTCTCGTCGGCGCGCCGGGGCGCGCGCTGCAAACCGTGCCGGATGCTGGCGCTGTTTACCTCTTTTATGGCGGGCCTGATGGCGTTGCCAACCTGCCCGCCTGGACCTTTCTCTCCGACCAACCCGGCAGCCGGCTGGGCGCAGCGCTGGCCGTCGGCGACTTCAATGCCGACGGCTTTGCCGACGTAGCCATCGGTTCCGGCCTGTATGATAACGACTTCACCGACAATGGCGCCGTCTTTGTGTTTTATGGGTCAGCTCAGGGCTTGCCGGGAGGTCCGTTGGCCACTCCCCAAAGCGCCGATTGGGCCTTTTATGGCGATGGCCACTCCTATTATTTTGGCGCAGCTTTGGCCGCTGATGGCAGTTTTAATGGGGACGATTTTGCCGATTTGCTCGTCGGCGCGCCTGGTTTTAACGACGCGGCTGGCGCGCCCTGGGGGGCTGTTTATGGCTTTACAGGCAGCGAGATTGGCTTAAGCACCTGGTACGATTGGTTCGCCACGACGTATGAGTCTGATTCGCTGTTTGGAACGGCCGTTGCCTACATTGGCGATATGGACCAGGATGGCAACGACGATATGCTGGTCGGCGCGCCGCTGGCTTTTGTGGAAGATGGATGGCCGAAAAGAGGATCGGCCGGCGCGTTTTCTGGCGCGGCTTACCTTTTCTTAGGCGACGAATTCGAGCCAGATTATTTCTGGGCTGCGGCCCTCACCAATAACGAGCCGGGTTCGCGCTTCGGTCAGGCTGTCACGGGCGGCGACGCCAATGGGGATGGTTTCGCCGATTTGCTCGTTGGCGCGCCTGATTACGTCCAGAACAGTCTGGTATATGGCGCAGCCTACGCTTATCAGGGGGGTGGGGCGTTGGCGGGGTTAACGGCCGTTACCAACAGCCCCACCCCCCTCGGCCAGCCCACTTCCTTCGCCGCCTTTCTGGATAGCGGCGCCCTGGCCCAATTTGAGTGGTACTTTGGTGACGGCAACTACGCCTCCGGCCAATTTGTGCAGCACACCTACGCCCTGCCGGGGGTGTATACGGCGCTGGTTTACGCCAGCGGCCCTTTCAACACGCTCAGCGCTACAACCACTGTCGTCGTCAACGTCAGAAGCGTCATTGATCCGGAGACTGGCGGTGTGTTGGAATTCTTCGCCCCGACCGGTTGGGGCATCAGCGTCCAGGTTCCCGGCGCGGCCGTCGCCGAGCCGGTTGGCCTGGTTTTCATCCCGCTAGACCCTAACGAGATCGAAGAACCGCTGCCGCCCAACGCCTCCACCTACTTCTTCGATTTAAACGCGGTGGATCCGCCGCTTAATATCCTCTATCTGCCGCTCATCGTCGGCGGCGCGGCCGGCGGTGGGCCGCTCGTCGCTGCCCAACCGGACCCCTTGGCAAACGATGACACCTTCCCCTTCCTCCTGCCCGTCACCGTCACCCTTACCTACACCGACAACCAGATTCCCGGCCTGAACGAAGAATCGCTTATCCTCAGCTATTGGGACGGCAGCGCCTGGGTAGACGCCGTCACCTCCTGCCCAGACCCCTTCCCTTACGTCCGCGACCCGGCCAACAACCAGATCACCCTAAAAATCTGCCACCTCAGCCGTTTCGGCCTAGTTGGCAATTAGGCAAAAAGACCTGACAGGTCTCCGAGACCTGTCAGGTCTGTCTCAGGTTGAAAGGTGTTGTCGCAGCGTTTCGTGAAGAGGTCCATCCGCTAAAAAGGATTGGCGGATACCCTCATCGCTGATGCGCTCCGCCTGTTCCTGCACCATGCGCCAGGCAGCCTGCCCCAGTTCGCTGGCTTCTTCGGGCAATCCGGCCGTTTGCAGCGTTTCAATCAGCGTCAGATAGAGGCGCAGCGGGTGTTCGATCCCATCCACCCCATGCTGCGCTATCCACGCTTGCGCCGCGCGCGCATAGGCCAGCGCCTGCGTCAGGTCGCCCTGGGCCAGCGCGATTCGCGCCAGACCGGCAATATCATCATGGGTGTAAGAATGCTGCCCAATCTGCTGGCGGATGGTTTTTGCCTCTTCATACGCTTGGGCCGCCTCATCCCATTGGCCCAACCCTTCAAGCGCCATGCCTAAAGTGGTCAGGCTGTAGCCCTGCCCCACTTTATCGCCGATTGCCCGATCAATGTGCGCCGCCTGTCGCGCAAAACGCTGCGCTTCGTCATATTCTCCCAAGTCGGCCAGCACTAAAGAAAGATTGTTAGCCGCCAATGATTCACCCAGGCGGTTGTCTAGCGCCCGATACAACGCCAACGCCTGCTGATGTTCAACCCGCGCGGTTTGCAATCTTCCTAAAGAGTGATGGATGGCAGCCAGGTTGTTGAGCGCCGTGGCCGCTTCTCGTCGGTTGCCGATGGCCTGATAAATGGTCAAGGCTTCATGGGCTAACTGTTCGCTGCGGCCGAAATCGCCTAAAGCATGGTAAACGGCCACTAAATTGGTCAGGCTGGCTGCTTGCGCCGGTAAATCTTCCAGATGGCGACGTAGGCGTAAGGCTTCTTCAAGATAGTGTCGTGCGTTGGTTAAATTGCCAAAATTGTAAGAGACTGTCCCAAGATGGTGCAGGCTGTTAGCCTCACCTGCTTTATCTTGAACAGATTGGGCCAGGGCCAGGGCTTCGGCCAACGGCCGTTGCGAAGCCTCCAACT
>CAYONK010000241.1:0-7130 GCA_964405285.1 uncultured Ardenticatenaceae bacterium | reverse complement strand
TGGTTACTCCTGGTCGGGTGGTTACTCCTGGTCTGGCGGCTATTCTTGGTCAGGCGGTTACTCCTGGTCGGGGCTAATTGACGACCCCTCCTAGGTTCGCTCGTTATTAACTTCTTCAGTTGATTGAGAGAATGGAGAGTAGAGATTACCAGTCTCTACTCTCCATTCATGAAATTTAATTCCCCCGTTACCTGCTGTGTACGGGGGAATTTGTTTTAGTTCGCAAAGAACAGCCGGGAAGAATACGTGAGATTCAGGTGTCTTTCAAGCCAGGGTGGGCTAAAATGTTGTCGAGTCTTGTGATTCAGAGTAGCGATGTCGTCTCTATCACACAACTACTGACGATAAAGGGTACTCTAAGGCCTAACGGTTTTCTGGGCAGTGTTTTTTGAGCCAGGCTGTTTTGGAGCTGGCCTAGATCGAACAGCCTGGACCATACTAAATTGATATTGACCTGGTACGATAATTAAAAATGTCCGACTCAGACATTTTAGCCCCGCGGGCGTCAACCAATTACCCCAGCAAACTTTACCAAATTTACCTGGTGATAGTCAGCGCGCTGGGGGCATTCCTGGCTATTTCGGGCGTCGTTCAATTGTCGGCAGCGCAAATTGCGAGCTTTCTATTATTAGCTCTTTTGGCAGCTGCCGTGCAAAGTACAGCTACCTTGACGTTTAAGGGGGTAGACTTTTCGGTTGCTTCAGCCGTTTACCTGGCGGCAATCCCTTTGTTTGGTCCGGCCCCCGCAGCCATCGTAGCCATCGTCGGGGAATCTGCTTTATGGTTTATTAGCGTTCGCGTGGATCGTCCTCCCTGGCAGAAAGCTGTCAGCCGCCTGGGATTTAACACAGGCATGAGCGCGGTCTCGGTGTATCTGGCTGGCCTGACGTTCGTGGCTTTAGGAACCTGGCTAGGCGATTCGGTTGCGGCGCAAGTTGTTATCTGGCTGATAACGGCCGTTGTCGCAGATCAGGCGAACTTATGGTTGCTGATCATTGTCCTCCACCTCCAAATGGGTGTCCCGCCGCTGGAGGTATGGAAGGATCATCGCTGGGCTGTGCCGTTGAACGTGCTGGTTTCAGCCGTTGGCGGCGCCTTGTTATCTCTGGCGGTTGTCCAATTCAACCTGTTAGGCGTCCTCATCTTCTTCCTGCCAATTGCTGCCTCCGCCTACGCTTTTCGCATGTACGTGCGCCAGACAGAAGCCCAAATGACCCAGTTAGGCGATCTGGTAGATTTGCGCACGGCCGATCTGGCTGCGGCCAACGACGAACTGGCGCGCGCCAACCAGGAACTAGAGACACTTAACAGAGAAAAAGATCAATTCCTGGCCGTCCTCACCCACGATATGCGCACCCCGCTTACCAGCATCCGAGGATACGCCAGCATCTTGCGCGACCGTGACCTGGACCGCGAACAGCAGTTCAACATCGCCAGAGTGCTTTTACGCAGCCAGGACACGCTGTTGGAGATTGTGAACAATCTGCTGGAGATCGGCAAATTGCAATCCGGCACACCGATCTTGTTGGAACATAGCAGTTTCGACCTTGCTCTATTGGTGAAGGGGGTTCTTGAATCGTTGGAGACGCAGGCTCAGGAAAAACAGATCAGCCTCAACGATGAATCGGTGCCTTCGCCGGTTGAGATTGTGGCCGATGAGAAGAAGATTCAGCGTGTGGTCATCAACCTGATTTCTAACGCCATCAAATATACGCCGGAAGGGGGAGAGGTGTTTATCTCCACGCGGCTGGCTGGCTCTTATGCAGAGTTGGCGGTGCGTGATACCGGTTACGGCATCCCGGCTGACGAACTGCCCTTTATTTTTGATCGTTACAGCCGGGTGAAGAAGCACCAATCCATTGCGATTGGCACCGGGCTGGGATTAGCCATTGTGCAAAGCCTGGTTGAAGCGCATCGGGGGAAAATCTCTGTGGAGAGCGAAGAGGACGTTGGCAGCACGTTCACCGTTCGGCTGCCAATTCAGGGGATGCCAACCAGACGAACTTCCGCTTGACGCTATTACAAAAACGCCACTCCCGCTTTAGCCCTCGCTCTGGCTCTGGCTGTATGCTAGAATCACGCCGTCATGGCACAGATAGATTACCTGGCAATCGGGCACGTTTCCAAAGACCTGACCCCGTTGGGCGAAATGTTGGGGGGCACGGTCTCTTTTGCGGCGCGGGTGGCGCAGGCGTTGGGTTGCCGAACGGCCGTTTTCAGCCGCAGCGCCCCCGACTTCCCCTGGCAGCCGGAACTGATCGGCATTGAAACCCACCTGGTCCCCTCGCCCCACACTACCACCTTCGAAAACGTCTACACCCCACAGGGGCGCAAACAAACCATCCACGCCCTCGCCGGACCAATTCAGGCAGAACACCTGGCCCAGGCTCCGGCCGATTGGCAGCGCGCCCACATCGTCCACTTTGGCCCGGTCGCCAACGAAATTGACGCTGATCTGGTCCGCCTGTTTAGCAACAGCCTGGTCGGCCTGACGCCGCAGGGCTGGCTGCGTCGTTGGGACCGGGATGGCAAAATCTTCCCGGCCGCATGGCCGGAAGCGCACCAGATATTGCCCCTGGCGGCGGCTGTGGTTCTCAGTCAGGAAGATTTACCCGACGAAGCCACCCTGGAGCAGTACCGCGAATGGTCGCGCTTGTTGGTCGTTACGCAGGGGCACGCTGGCTGCACCGTTTATTTTGGCGACGAGAGCCGCCAATTACCGACTCCACCGGCGCGTGAGGTGGAAACCACCGGCGCGGGCGACATCTTCGCCGCCGCCTTTTTCATCCGACTGTACCAGACAGGCGGCAACCCCTGGGAATCGGCCCGTTTTGCTAATGAAATTGCCGCTCGCTCGGTAGAAGTGGCCGGATTGGCGGCAAAATTGGACGCGATTCAGAAGCACAAAACTCGGTAGATTAAAGAATCTCAACGCAAAGGTGCAAAGTAGAGACGTTGCAATGCACTGCCTCTACTCAAATAGATATGGCTAAGATTTATGCGATTGTGAACCAGAAGGGCGGGGTGGGGAAAACCACCAGCGTCATTAATTTATGCGCTTACCTGGCCAGCAGCGGCCGGCGCGTGCTGTTGGTAGACATTGACCCGCAGGCGAATGCGACTTCAGGCATTGGGGTAGACAAAACGGCCGTTACCGCCTCCATCTACGACCTCCTCCTTGAAGAAGCGGACCTGGACCAGGTGATCTTGCCGCGCCCGGAGTTCAAGCTAGACCTGATTCCGTCCAGCCCGGCCCTGTCTGGCGCGGAGGTGGAATTGGTGCAGGCCATCGGCCGAGAATATCGGTTGCAAAAGGGATTAGAGGCGGTTAACGGCCGTTACGACTACGTTCTCATAGATTGCCCCCCCAGCCTCAGCCTGCTCACCATCAACGCCCTCACCGCCGCCCGCGATGGCGTGATCATCCCCGTGCAATGCGAATACCTGGCCCTCGAAGGGCTGTCCCAACTCACCCAGACCGTCGAATTGGTGCAAAAATACCTGAATCCGAACCTGGTCATTCGCGGCCTCATCCTCACCATGTATGACAGCCGCACCAACCTCAGTCGCCAGGTCGTCGAGGAAGTGCGCAACTACTTTCCCGGCAAAGTCTTCCGCACCATCGTGCCACGCAACGTCCGCCTCAGCGAAGCGCCCAGCTACGGCCAGCCGATCAATATCTACGCCCCCACCTCGCCTGGCGCGCTGGCCTACCAGGTTTTAGCGCGGGAGATTCTGAAAGGGGACGCGGCAAACGCAACCCTCAATGAAAGAGAGCGGGAATAGAGTTAGCGCCATGAACATGCTAGAAAAACTGAACGGCGCCGCGCCAACACTTTCCTGTGAGTATTTTCCGCCAAAGAACCCTAGCGGTTGGGGGACACTTTACGCCACCCTGGCCGACGCTCAACGCACCCGCCTCGACTTCGTTTCCGTCACCTATGGCGCGGGCGGCTCCACCCGGCAAAAGACCATCAGCCTGGTGGAGCGGGTGCAAAACGAGCTGGGCATAGATACGATGGCCCACCTGACCTGCGGCGGCCACTCCCGCGCCGAGCTAGAAGCTATCCTCAGCGAGTTGCAAGGGACCGGCATCCCAGCCATCATGGCTCTCCGCGGCGACCCGCCGCGTAGCAGCGATGCTTTCATCGTCCACCCTGATGGTTTTCGCCACGCCAGCGAACTGATCAGCTTCATCCAAGACAATTACGACTTCAAAATCGGCTGCGCCTGCTACCCGGAAGGGCATCCCGAAGCGGCCAGCCTGGAAGAAGACGTTGCCTATTTGAAGTTGAAGCAGGATTGCGGAGCCGATTTTGCCGTGACGCAGTTGTTCTTCGACAACGATGACTTTTACCGCTTCTGCGACCTTGCCCGGCGGGCCGGCGTGTCCATCCCGATCATCGCCGGGCTGATGCCGGTGACTTCGTTTAAGCAGCTTGATCGTTTTCAGGCGCTCGGTGGGGTGACGATTCCACAGAAGTTGCGCGACTTTTTAACGGCCGTTCCCGACCAAGACGTCGTCGAGCGAGGCATTCTCTACGGAATCGCCCAGGCGCAAGACTTGTTGGACAGCGACGTCGCCGGGATTCACCTCTACACGCTCAATCAATCGCGCTCTTCGGCGGCGATCATTGCCGGGCTGCGGGAGCGCGGTTATTACCTGCTGGATGATAAACAGTCCGCGTGACGAGACAAATCCGGTCCTTTTGCTAACCGGGGAGATCTGGCACATCGTGGAGAACAGCCGCCGTTCGGCAACGGCCTTATGCGGGCGGGCGATTCACGAACGCCGCGCCCATGCTCGATTGTCGAACGTGGGGGAAGAAAAGGTGTGCCGGGATTGCTGGCAATTGTGGCGAGCGGGGATTGAGGGTTGAAAGTGACCACTCAAACCTCTCCGCCAAACTATCGGGAAGCAGATGCGTAAAGAACGAGCAACCGCCAATACCTGGAAAATCAAACCGATGCCGGCCACCTGCAAGGAGTTAGCCGTGTCCGGGAGTTACACGGCCGCGGAGTATGAGCAGATCAGCTTTGGCTATATTCCGCAGGATCAGCAGGATAAATGGTTTGTTTATCTGGAGGGGCAATGGCTGCATTTTCATCGCAGTTGGACCGGTTCTTGCATTTTTCAGTTGCAGCTTGTACCCGCCGAGACAGGGTATGAAGCGGTTAAAGCCATCGCCAACCGCGACCCGGAGCAGTACCGCAGCAGCGGTGATGAGCCGGACGTGAAGCTGATCGCCCATCTGGTGGACGAGTTATTGTTGGGCCGTTTTTCCATCCTGCCCACGCCGGGTGGCCTGAACCCGAAAGACCAGCAGCGCCATCAGGAGCATGTGATGGGGCGGGGGCGGCAAGATGGGCTGCGGCTGGATGTGCGCAACGGCCGTTTCTAATCCCGCCTGATTCCCCCCAACTTCTCACACCCCCACCTACCCACGGATTACGGATTTCGGTTTTCGGACTACGGATTACGGACTACCCCTTCCCCTATTTCCTATCCTCCAACGTCTCCCGCAGCAACCGGTTGACCGCTGCCGGATCCCCTTTGCCGCCCAACTCCCGCATCACCTGGCCGACAAAAAAGCCGAGCAGCTTCTCCTTGCCGCCCAGGTAAGCCGCAACGTTGTCCGGGTGAGCCGCCAGCGCCCGCTCGATGGCGGCCAGAATCGCCGCCTCGTCACTCACCTGGGCCAGCCCCTTCGCCTCGACTATCGCCGGGGCGGATTGGCCGCTGACGAACATTTCCGCCAGCACTTCTTTGGCGGTATTGTTGTTGATGGTGCGATTCTCCACCAGCGCGATGAGTTCAACCAGGCCGGCCGGGCTGATGGGAATCTGTTCGATGCTCTGCTTATGCTCGTTCATCAAGGAAAAGAGGTTATTGATGATCCAGTTGGCGATGGTTTTTGGGGGAGGAGAGGCGGGGGAAACGGCCGTTTCAAACCATTCTGCCACCGCCCGTTCCTCCGTCAAAACCCGCGAGTCGTACTCCGAAAGCCCGTACTCCGCCTGGTAGCGGGCCGCTTTGGCGTCCGGTAATTCCGGCAAACTGGCCCGCACCTCAACAATCCACGCCTCGCTGATCGCCAATGGGGGCAAATCCGGCTCCGGGAAATAGCGGTAGTCCTCCGCCTCCTCCTTGCTGCGCTGGCTGAAAGTGATGCGCTTTGTGTCGTGCCAGCCCCGGGTCTCCTGAGCCACCTGCCCACCGCTGTTCAAAATATCCGTCTGGCGGGCGATCTCATAGGCCGTGCCGTCGGCCAGCGCCTTGAAGCTGTTCAGATTCTTCAATTCTGTGCGTTTGCCGAACGTCGTTGATCCGGCCGGCCGCAAACTGATATTCGGCTCCACCCGCAGCACGCCCTTCTCCATGTCGCCGGAATTAACGCCCAAATAGCGCAAAATCTGGCGGATTTTCAGCCCATAGGCCCGCGCCTCTTCGCCACTGTGAATGTCCGGTTCGGACACGATCTCCAGCAGAGGCACGCCGGAGCGATTGTAATCTACCAGCGAGCCACCCCCCTCTAAATGGGTCAGCTTGCCGGTGTCTTCTTCCATGTGGACCCGCCGCACGCCGATGCGCTTGCGGCTGCCATCTTCCAGTTCAATGTCTAGCCAGCCGTTGACGCCCAACGGCAACTCGTACTGGCTGATCTGGTACGCTTTAGGCAGGTCGGGGTAGAAGTAGTTTTTGCGGGCGAAGATGTTGTGGTGTTGAATTTCGCAGTTCAGCGCCAGGGCGACGCGCATAGCGAATTCCACTGCCCGACGGTTAATAACGGGCAACATACCGGGCATCCCAAGACAGACGGGGCAAACGGCCGTGTTAGGTGGCGCTTCGACGCTGTCTACCACCTTGCAGCCGCAAAACATCTTGGAATTGGTCATCAGTTCAGCGTGAATTTCCAGGCCGATGATCGGTTCATAGCGAGCGGTCGGGTTGGTCATAGATTTGTGTCCCATCTTTCATGTCTGAGCAAATACAAGTTTCCTTTTCAGGTCGGATAGTAACATATTCAGAACCGCCCGCCCATTGCCAGGCAGCAATTCTCAATTTGGGCCTGACATTTGCATGGCTAGGTTTGTTGCCACGCTTTTCACGCTTAACTGTCATGCTGAGC
>CAYONK010000240.1:0-7168 GCA_964405285.1 uncultured Ardenticatenaceae bacterium | reverse complement strand
ACCCTCTGGACTCTGTTACTCTGATCTTCTGATCTCTCTGGCGGCGAAGCCGCCGCGCGCCGCAGGCGCGCCGCGCTGGGGCAGATTAGCAAATGACAGGGTGTTTACCACCAATGCCCCGGCTACAGGGCGAAGCACCCCGCATTTCCAGAGGGCGCGTCACCCATAAGGCCCGCGTGGGTGTTCGGGGAAAATTGCTTCCGGGCAGGCAAGAACAGGCGCAAGAGGGAGAATAACAGACCTTGTGGCACGGGCGTGGCCAGTGCCAGGCAAGTATGGGGCGGGCGACAGAGAGCCGGGTCACGCCAGGGGGAGCCACTGTATCGCTTCCGCCTACCGATTTCAGGCCATCGTCGCTATCGCCTGACCGTGCTTATGATGGGAGACCCTGTATGCAGCCGATGATCAGCCGTCAGGCTTTTCTGCAAATGACCACCCAGGAAGTCGCCGGATTGGTGCGCGCCCTGGAAAAGCCCCGATTGGGCGTGTTCGTGCCAGATGGCAGCCGCCGCTACGTGCTGGCTTTCACCGACGTTGATCCGAACAGCGAAGCGTTCTACCGGCTGAGCGCCCTTTTGCCGGCCCAGCAGTTGTTGGAGAGCTTGCGTATTCTCTTCGCGCACGGGTTGCCCATTCTGTTGGCGCCAATTCTATCCAACTCTGTCTTGAGTCGGGGAGGCGACTATCTTCGCTTGACCGCGCTAACGGGGCTGGCCCTGTTGTTCGCCGATGAGACCTGGCAGAGGTTTTATCAGGAAGATGGGATTCGGGTGCGCGTGTATGGCGATTTAAGTCTCCTGGCGGGCGGCGCGTGTGCGCCAGCGTTGGATTGGATTGAAGCGACCCTCCGGCGAACAGAACAGAATCAGGCGCATACCCTGTTCTATGCGATTGGCGAACCGGCGACCTTGGGGCAGGGGGTGGCCGACCTGGGGGTGAGCTACTTCCAGGAAAATGGCAGAGCGCCTACTTTGGCCGAGCAGATCAGGCATTATTATGGGGATCCGCTGCCACCGGCCGACTTCTTTCTGATGACCAGCAAGATGAGCGGGATGGGGGCGTTGCCTCGCTTCCTGGTAAATGGGGATACCGAGGTGTATTTTTTACCTGCGGCAGGGGCGATGGGGTTGAATGCGGATACCTGGCGGCTGATTTTATACGATATGTTGTTTGAGCGGGTCGGTTTGCGAGGTGGCTATGTCGAGGAGCCGATGTCGCTGGAAGAGCGGGCGGCCTTGCGGCGGCGGTATCAGGCTGAGGTGAACAGGGTGATTGGATTAGGTGAAAGGATTGGGCAGGTATGGGTAGCGCGATAGGGGGAGTGCAGGTAGCTGGACTGGAAACAATTCTGTTGGCGGTAGGATGATTTTGGCAACAGCATTGTCAAAAGGCAGATATGCGACTTAGGAGGCAGAGGGCCATCGGTTCAGATCTGATGTGGGAGAAATGCTTTTGGTAATGCAAAAAGGGATGATGAATGTGGCGAAAAGCGGCTACCCTGTCTCTGGAGCAACCACTTTTCGCCATTGACCAAACAACTTTTCAGTACAACAAGGTTGTCGGGGCTGTTTAAGTTTCATCCTGGTTGATCATCGTGAAACTGCGTTCTATACCCGCTTCTGTTTCTGAGAGGTTGTGCTTGTAAGACCACTCGCTGTGAGGATTTCGGCGGAAGCCGTTTTTTCTCGGATCGCTTAACTACGCTAGTTTTCCGATTGGAAATCAGAACACTGAATAAGGTAAACAAGCCTAATCCAATTCCTCCGATGCTGAGAATTTGCACATCTGGTGGTCCTTGTATACGCGATTTGACATTTGTAAGAACCCCTGGTTGAGTGCCTGAAGGAGCATGATCTCCGTTTCGCTGTATGGGTTGTTCTAAGATAAGGACCTCAGAGTCTGCTGTTGAAGTGGTCGAAGCTGCAATGAGGGTGTGCATTTCCTCTAGCTCTTTAGATTTGAGTTCTAGTGCTTCAACAATCATTTGATTTTCAGATCGTAGGGACATAATCTGTTGCTCTAGATCATGTATTACTCCTGTTGCTTTAGAGAGATCGTTTTGTAGACCTTCCAGTTGATTGCGATACATGTCACGTTCCTTTTGCAAATTTGCAGCTTGCTGGCTTAAGATGGCGAGTTCTCCGTTTTTCGCATCCAAGGCCAAACTGGCCTGGGAAAGTAGTTCTTGAGTCTGCTCGCGCTCGGCTATGAGCCAACCAAGAAGCGCAAAGGAAGCAGGTATCACTAACGACAGAATTAAAAGAAGAAAAAGGAATCCTCTCATGTCACCACTCTCCTGTCATGCTTATTGGCAATGAAAATTCTTATTTTCAGCCTAACCAACACCTGTGACTGTATTATCAAAGAGGGGATGCAGAATCATTGTGACATATGAAATGCAAATTTTGAGGGGTTCGCATTACAAGAATTTGATAATGAGAGGGTGTAATAAATGTAGTAATAGCCAGATGCGAGAGATATTTTCTTGTTATTTATTTGTCATGAAACAGACATAAAAATCGGGCTAGATTTATGGTAAACATGGAGGGTAGGAGTACAAACCATATGGACAACTTACGTGTGCTTATCATTGATGAGGGTGACAACCGGACACTTTGTGAGCAGCTTCAAGCCCATCACCATAATGTTGAGGTGGTTGGTTCACAAGAAGCGCTTGAACGGCATTTGGCGCGGTTTCCTGAGCATGATGTTATTCTTGTAGAGCGTAATTTGCCTCAGAAAGAAGGGGAGGTTCCGGAAGAGGTAGGGATTGACCTGTGTAAAAGATTACGCAATCGTTACCCTTGGGCAGAAATCCGTCTGTATAGTGCTGGCGACAGCGCGTTTTTCCAAATGGACGAAGTGGCAACCAATGAATGGATTGATAAGAGTCGTGAAGGGCACCAGATTGTTCATGATGTACTGGAGATGGGATGGAGCACTGCACTGAGGAAGATCGATCATTACTATAAAAGCACAGAGCAAGTGGCCAAAATCGGGCATTCTTTACTTGATGGATCAGATGAGGAAACAGTTATAAACACCATTCTCACTGGAATTGTGGCAATGGGATTTGATCGTGCGCGTTTGGCGATGCCAGATAGACCAGGAGGGGATTGGGTAATTCGAGAACATGTTGGGCATGGCGAAAATTTCGATCCGAGATCGGCCGAATGGCTTCATGTGGCAGAGTTTGACCAAGAAAATCCACAACCTCACCTAGTCAATGAAGCAGATGTGGTTACGTATAGTTATTATTATGTTCAGGGTAAGCGCTCAGAGATTGTCCCGCAACGCATTGAAATCCCGTTGGTAAACATGGGTAAACTGATTGGGGTGATCGCCGCCGATACAGTTCTTTCTGGACGACATATACTGCGAGACGAGTTTGCCCCGCTAATGGCCATTGCAACGCAAGCGGCTGTTGCTTTGAGTAAAACTCGCTTGGTGAAAAGTGAACAAAGGCATTTGGCACAACGACAGGTGCTGGTAGACAGCACTTTGGAAATTAGCCGGCTGGAGCATTCTGAAAGCATTTATCATGCTGGAAGTAGAGCAATTATCAAGCTATTTCCTAATATTGAGCATAGCAGGCTAGTCATCTTCAGCCCAGATTTTGCGGAAGGATATATCAGGGCAGAATACCCAAATCAGGACGCTGTAGGTAAACGCATTTCATTGGCGGATGTTGTCTTTTTGCAGAAGCTGATTCGAGATGAGACGTACTATGTCGATATATATGACGTTGAGGGAGAGCCTGAGCTAGGACAAATTGGAACAGTTCTGGCTGGTTTTGGTGTCAAGTCAATTCTGATTGTGCCAATTCGACATGAAGGGCAGTTACTGGGTTCTTTGAGCCTGGATACACTAACCAAACATCACCGTTTCTCGCCTGAAAAAATTGAAATTGCCCAGATCCTTGCAGCCCATGTTGGCGCGGCTTTGGTAAATGCTGTACGCCGGGAAAAACTGGACATTTTAAGTAGAATTTCTAGTGAAATTAGTATAACAACTCAGCGTGATGTTGTTCTGCGAATGATTGTTGAGCAGGCAGTTGAGTTACTCAATGCCCGAAGTGGCGGCATTGCGCTTATTAATCATGATCGTCAGGGAATAGAGGTTGTTATAGATAGTCACCGCACAGTCAAACGTTCTGCATTTCTCAGGTATGGAGAAGGTATGGCTGGTTACATGCTTCAAGAGGGATTATCTTACCTGACAACCGAAGAGTACAGTAGAGAGTCTTACTGTTCAGCTATATTTGAGGATGACAATCCTTTTGGCGCAATGATCATGACTGCCCTTTACTGGAATCGAGAGCCAATAGGATTTTTGTATTTAGATGATGTGGTTGGGCGTAAATTTAATCAGCACGACGTTGAAGATCTGAAATTATTCGCTTCATATATTGCGAATGTGGTTCATCAAAATGAGTTGATACATGAAAAAGATCAGTTTGTGAATGCTGTTGTAGCTCTACACTTGATTGGCGATGCGATAGAGGGAGCAGAGAACATTGAACGTATCGCTCACTTCGCCCTCAATGGGATTACGGCCAGTTACGGTCTAAACTGCGATCTCGCAACCTTGTTTCTCTTTGATCCTGAGGATGAATCGCTTGGTTTGCAGGGTTATGCAGCAATAGGTGGCGTAGATTTTGAAGATCATCATGCGCGAATCCAATATGAACAAGAGACTATCAGAGATCAGGACGATTATCTTACGCAATATGAAAGGCATGGTTTTAAGACCAATGCTTTGCACCAGATAGTGAAAAACACTTTAATTCCTGCGTCCGATTCTGCCTCACAAAAGATTATTGATTGGATGAAATCTTTATTAGAAGGCAGGCAAGCAAACCCTGAAAACCTGGTTTGGGAGATAGCAGATTTGACAGGTGTGCCAGCACATCTGCACTCTCTACTTTCTGATAGGCATCCCATCTATATTATTGCTCTGATAGCTAACAGAAAATTAACAGGTCTCTTTTTCGTACAGAATCCATATTCTGAACGCCCAGTCAAAACCGATCAGAAACGAGCGCTAGGCACATTTGCCACAAGTACAGCGGTGGCCATTGACAAAGTTCGTTTGCTTGAAAAAGCCCACAATGATGCTGAACGTATCGGTCACCTCTTTGAATTAGGCAACCGTGAATTCGGTGACATCATGGAACGAGAAGCCTTCATGCAGCGAATTGTTGAAGCGGTTATGGAGGAAACGGGAGCTGATGGAGCGAGCTTGTTGCGTATCAACCCCATTAACTCAGAAGTGACCAGGGTATTCGCTACCGGTGTTTATGAAACAAATCGTTTGTCTCTTCCTTCAATTCGTCTTGATGGTCATTCTATGAAGGTAATAGAAACGGAGGAGCCATTTTTTATATCGGACACGAATAAAACGGAAGATTATCTTAATCCAAGCATTTCTGAACTCGCTCTCCGAGCAGTTGCTTGTTTGCCAGCTATAGCTATTGGTGAAAAATTGGGCGTGATCTGGTTAGGTTACAAGAAGCCGCGCCGTTTTTATAAAGAAGAACTTGATGCCTGGCAATTATTTGTAAATCATGCTGCATTGACGTATCGGCTGACCAGTAACGCCCAAAGGCTGGACGCAGAACGCAATCTTGTTCAAAACGCCGCAGAAATTGTTGTGTTGGCCAGACCTGAAGAGACTTACAGAGACATTGTGATGGGCAGTCAGCGAGCGTTGCAGGCGAATGAAGTGCGGCTCTACCTATGCGGCAAGCGGGGAGACTGCCCCCACATCATCGGTTGGAAGAGCGTGAAGGAACAAGAGTTTGTTCCATTAGAAATTGATGATGGGCATCAACGGGCTTTGAGCTGTTTAGCTAGCAAAGGCGAGGAGGTGCAGTATAAGGCAACGCAATCTGACGAAACAAGCGGGTTCCCTTTTGCAGACTTGTTCGCCAAAGAGAGTGGTAGCTTAGCATTTGTTGCACCCCTTGTGTTTGAAAATCGGATGTATGGAGCATTATGTGTTACGTTCGATCGGCAAGAGATATTTTCCGAATCTCGAAGAAGTGCAATTAGTCGGTTACAAAGGTTCTGCGCTGCTACGCTTTCTAATCTGGACAAGTTGATCACCGCTAGACATCAAGTTATCCGACTTGAGACGCTGCAGAAGATTAATGTTGATAAAAATAAGAACATATCAGAAAGGGAGCTATATGGTCTTGTCACGGGGGCAATTTGTGATGCATTAGCGAAGCAGAACAACGCCCCGTTTTTATGCGAGGTGCGCTTGCGCGATAAAGATCATCTCGTTGTGAGAGAGTTGGAAGTTACCCCGTTAGCTCCGCCATTTGATCGGCAAACTGCAATTAATAAATGGCATACTAGATTGCTGGAGGAAACATCGGAAGTTTGTGTCACCAATCGTGCATTTCTCCATAGAAAAACGGTTTATGTGCCGGATGTAACGAAAGATAAGCACTATGTAAAAACAGTAGATGGTGTTCGCTCTGAAGTTGCTGTGCCAATTGTTTGGCAAGAAGAGTATGCTTTAGGTGTTCTCAATGTCGAGCACGGTGGAGTCGATCCGTTTTCACAAGAGGATGTGGACTGGCTGGAGGCAATTGCCGCTCACCTCGCCTTTGGTTTGATTCGGCTCCGTCAGGCCAATCAGCAGCGTTCCTTTCACGCTATCAGCAAAAAGATCGCCAGCGCTATCACGAAGCAGCGTGAGCCCCCTGATTTATTGCGCCTGATTTATGAAGCCACACAACCGATGAGCAATGCCAATATCTTGCAAATTCTGCTGCATGAAGTTAATGATGGTCACATGAAACTGGTGGAGGCATACCCCAAACCCTTGGAAGTTCAGGAAATTGATCTGAACTCAGATATGCCTATTGGTATTGCCGGTAGGTGTGCCAAAATGCGTAAGTCTCAGATTGCCGCCAATGTCAAAAAAGATCCCGACTATATCCCACTCTACCCGCAGACGCTCTCAAAAATCGCTGTACCTATGTTTTATGAAGGCGACCTGATTGCGGTGCTTTCATTGCACAGCGATCAACCTGCTGCATTTATGGTTGAGGACAAGATATTGTTGGAGACGTTTGCCGAACTGGCAGCAATCGTGCGATATATATACTGACCCCCATAAACTAGACCACAAGCTAAGGTGGATACAAGTATAATTT
>CAYONK010000239.1:0-7177 GCA_964405285.1 uncultured Ardenticatenaceae bacterium | reverse complement strand
CCGGTGAAGCCGTAGACGGTGCCGCTGGTTCCGGATTGGGTTAGCAAACGGCCGTAGGGTTCGTAGGTGGTGGTAGTTTGCAGGTCGCCGCCGGCCAGCTCCTGGCGCACGCTGCCCAGGCCGTCGGCCAGCAGGAAGCGCATTTGCGTCCCGTCGTCCTGATGGATTAGGTCCAGGCCAAAGAGGTTGTAGGTGGTGGTTGCGCCATCGTCGCTAACCAGTACCTGGGTTAACCCTAGAACATCATTGGTATAGGTAACGGTCATGCCGGTAATATGGTCGGTCTGTCGTACCCGGTCACTGTGCCCGTCGTAAAAATAAGCAGCTATGGGCTGCATGGGGCCCCGTCCTACCTGTTTAGCTATGCGGGTCAATAAGTTGCGCTGATCGTAAGTATAATAATAAATGGTGGGTCCAGAAGCTAACGCCCGTGTCTCAAACAGGTTGCCGTTGTTATCATAAGTGTAAATTGTCGTTTCACTGCCATCGTGGCTGCTGACCAACTGGTTGGCGGCGTTGAACACACGGGTGACGCCGGTTTTTTGGCCGTTGACCTGCTCCGTGTAAACGGTCATGTTGCCTACGGCGTCGTATTCATAGTTAAAATCAGCCACAACATTGCCAGCGTAACTGGCTTCCGTCAAACGATAAAGCGGATCATAGCTATATCGGATGGTCGTGGTGGCAAGCGTGTCAGACAGGGTGACGATCAATTTAGGACGCATGGAGAGATCAGCGCCATCTGAGGTATAAAACCAATGTCGTGTCCAGGGGGATTCATTGGCGCCTTTGATGTAAAAGCCGTAGTTCGGATACACGCCATCAACCCACTGTGTGGCAATAGCGGAGACATCTGTCGCGCGTTTGACATATTGACGATAGGTTGAAGTGGAGAAGCTCCCCCAAAGCGTAGAGGCGTCATAACTGGGTTGGGTATTCCAGGTCGCGCTCTCATCCCATGCCGAAGTTGCCCGATACAATCGGAAGGTGTTCGTTCCCTCGTACTGGTAGGCGTATACTTCTAACGTGGCGCTCTCCACAGCGGCGCCAACCGGGATTGCGGAAAGGTCAAACTGCAACAGGGAGCGGTATGGCCCTCCAGGGTATGATGATCCCGGTCCGCCGCGTGTGCCAATGCGTGCGGTTGACGCTCCGCCATAGGAGCTGTTGGGATAGGATTGATCAATATCGGTATCTATTCCCACCTCGGGTCCAGGTTGTAAAACAACAGTTTCCGGCACAGGGAGGCGGAGGGTTTCTGTTACAACGATGCGATTGCCCACGCCATCTAATTCATATTCATAAGCGGACAGGACACGGCCGTTGCCGTCATGATGGCTGAGTCCAATCAACCGGTTGGCGGCGTCGTACTGGTTGGTTGTGATGACGCCATTGGGCAGGGTGGTGGTGATCAGCCGCCCGGCGGCGTCATACTCATATTCTGTCATCCCCTCAGCCCAATCCTCAACCATTACCAGCCGGTTATCTCCATCATAGGTATAAGTCACCTGCTTCGTGTCCGGGTATCTCAGGCTGGTGCGGTTACCCACGTCGTCGTAGCCGTAGACTACTGTGCCGGTGAGGGGGCTGGTCACGGTGATCAGCCGCGACAGGTCGTCATACGCATAGCTGCTTATGCCCAGGGCGTCGCTCATCGCCAGCCGGTTCCCCAGAGCGTCGTAGCTATAGCTGACCGTTTCCGCATCGGCCAGGTAGTTGGTTTCCACCAGCCGGTTCAGCCCGTCGTAGCTGAAGGTCGTGACGGCGTCGTTGGCGTCGGTCATCACCGTGCGGTAGCCCAGGGCGTTATACAGGGTGAGGGTTTGGTTCCCCAGGGCATCCTCGACAACGATGGGCCGGTTCAGCGCGTCGTAAACGGTCAGGGTGGCGGTATAGCCCAGGGCGTTGGTGATCACCAGGCGGCTGCCGATGGCGTTGTAGACGTATTGCGTCAGCACATTGCTGTCGTTGTTGGGCAGGCCGCCGGTGTCGTTTTCGATGACGCCGACCAGGCGACCCAGCCCGTCGTAGAGATGGCTGGTGGTCACGTTTTCGGCGTCAATAACGGCCGTTTGCCGCCCCAAGGCATCATACTGATATTCAGTCCCATTATCTTCCGCATCGGTGACGCGAACCAGGCGGCCCAGTTGGTCATACGTATTGACCGTCTGATGGTCCAGGCCGTTGGTCGTCGCCAGCAACCAGCCGGCAGCATTATAAGTCTGGGTGATAGCCACCCCTTCGTGACTGATGGTCGTTTGCAGCCGGTTAAGGCTGTCGTAAACAAAGGTCGTGGTGTGGTCGTTGGCGTCGGTCTGGTTTAACCGGTTGCCCAAAGCATCGTAGGATTGGTGCGTGACGATTGGCCATTGACCATTGAACCGCGTAGTGGTGATGAGACGCCCCAGGCCATCATAGGCAAACTCGGTCAGATTGCCCAGAGGGTCTTTGCTGGCGCTGCGCCGGCCGAGGGAGTCAAAATAGGTCACGCTGCATAAGTTTGTGTCGGGCTGCGCCGGGGGGAAGCTGCAATCATTTTCACTTTCAATCAGCGCGCCATCCCAATTTTGCACGGTCAAGAAGGGGCGGTTGGCAGCGTCATAAACCGTCAGACTGGTCTGGTCCAGGGCATTGGTTGTTGTCACCTGGTTACCGGCATCGTCGTAACCATAGAGAGTGCAAACGTTTTCCACGTTCTCATTATCCGGCGACAGGATACAGCCCGCCGGGTCGGCAAGAGCAGCCGGATTCCAGTTGGCGACGCTGGCTGCCACGCGGTTGAGTTCGTCATAAAAGGTGCGCGTCATCCGGCCTAGCGTATCGGTGACGATAATGGTATTGCCCACTTCGTCATATTCATACAGCGTGCAAACGTCGCTGTCCCGTTCCGCCGGCAGCGCCAGGCAGGTGGGTAGGTCAGCGCTATCGTCTATCGCCCTGCTCCAGTTGGCGATGCTCCCCGCCACCCGGTTCAGCGGGTCATAGAAAGTGCGGGTCATCTGGCCCATTGCGTCAGTCACGATGATGGTATTGCCTATGGCGTCATATTCATACAGAGTGCAAAGATCCTGGTCGGTGACCGTTGGCGGGAAACTGCAACTGTCCAGGCTGGTGACGTTGACCTGGTTATTAATGCTGCCTGCTACCCGCCCCAGCGAGTCATAGAAGGTACGGGAGACGCGCCCCAGGCTGTCACTATTTGTTTCCACCCGGCCGAACTCGTCGTAGTCGGTCAGGGCGCAGAGATTGAATTCCGGGTCAGGGTTGGCGAAGTCACAAAAAGCGGCCACCGGGTCCGGCGCGACGAAGGGGTCGCCGCTGCCCTGGTAGTTGGTGATGGACAGGTAGACGCGGCCGGCGGCGTCATAAAAGGTGAGATTGGTTTGGTCGAGGGCGTTGGTGGTAGAGATGGTGCGGCCGGCGGCGTCATAGCGGTACAGTGTGCAGATATCCTGGTCTGCATCAGGCGCAGGGGTAACACAATCATTTTGCCACGCTTGCGGCTGCCTGCCCGTCCAATTCACAATGGTCGCCATGAGACGATCCCCATTATCATAAACATAAAGTGTTGACTGGCTTGCTTCATCACCGCTTTGCGTGGTGAGAATCAGACGGCCGACGGAATCATATTCGTAGGCGGTGGTACGCGCTGCGCTCGTGCCATACCCATAAATGATTGCTCTAACCTGTCCATACTCATTGTACATGTAATAGGTGACATTACCGTTGGGGTCTTGTTCCTCTTTCAACAGTCCCGGAATGCCATCCGCCATTGTCGTCGGCGTATAGATGGTCGTTTGCCCCGCTCCATCTGTCATGCTGGTGCGAAAGGTGGGAAATGCTTCATTCTCGTACCGGTAAATGGTGGGCACATCGCGCGCATTAACGACTTGGGTCAGGCTGTTGTATTTATCATACGTGAGCGACGTCTCATTGTCTAAAGCATCGGAGACATATTCCAGGTTGCTGCCACCAGAGTTCCAGCTTAAAGCGGTGGGGTTGCCGTTGGCATCGGTGACGGCGTTGTGCTTGAAGTTGTAATCAAACCCGGCGCCGGTTCCCGCACCACAACCGGCCGTGCCGTCGGCGCAGGCGTAGGTCACGTCTACCAGCGTTCCGCGCAGGTCGTAAGTGTGAGTCACGATGACACCGTTCTCAATGACCACCCGCCGGTTCTCTAGACTGTAATCAATTTCCACCAGTAGATTACCTTCGCCGTCCCACTGCTGGTAAGCCCGGCCGTCGCTGTCGTAAGCCGTCTCCTCGATAACCCGGCCGCTGGCGTCGGTCACTTCAGTTAGCAGGTGGGTTGTGCCGCTGTAGGCGTAGGTCGTGGTCAGGGTCAGGGGATTGACGACACCGTTCAGGTCGCCGTTTTCGTCGTAGAGCATGGTGACCGTCCGGTCGAGGTTGTCGCTAACAGTCAACAAACGGCCGCTCGTTTCATCATAACTATAGGTAAGATAACGGTTTCCCTGGCTGGCCTGGATGAGACGGCCGTTGGCATAACTGAAATCAATACTGTTACCAAAGGGATCTATTTGTTCAACCAGTTGACCCAAGCCATCAAAGATATAGGTCGCCTGGTTAAAACCGGTCACAACGTATTGACCATTCCCGCTGTTGTAGGTTAATGCAGCGGTGACGCCAGGGTAAGGCGTAAAGCTGCCATTCCCATTGTCAAAGAATGGGAGACGGGAACCACCAGGAGCCTGGAGTTCCACTGTATCAGGCAGGACATTGTTGTCCCAATGGAGGCGCATTTCATAGTTGTGACTCCAGCCATAACCCAGGGTCGTCGTGTAAACAGCCGTGGCTTGGGAGGCATAAGCGCGACGGAAAGAGAGGCTGCCGCCGCTAACAGGGATAACCAGATCGGTTTCCTGATAACTGACATTGCCATTGCGCGTATTAATGGGACCGCCAACCCATCCTACAGCGCTTTGGGCACTGCACAGCGGACACTCCTCGTTCGCGTTCCAGATCATGGGGTCAAGAAGCGGTAAATTGTCTGTGCAGATAGGAGGACTTGGAAAATCATCAGTTGTATAAACGATGTAATATATATAGTCAACGCTCCAGTGAACCCCGTTATTATTAATACCGTCTGACATGATCCACCAGTTATTTGGATCAATGGAGTAAATTGTTAAATTTTGATGTCTATCAACTGGCAAAGATGATAAATCTGCACTGGCAGAATTCTCGTAAAAAATAAAAGTTTGCCCATCTTGAGTCGTCTCGAACTGAATTTCTCTATATAAACCACCAAAAGTCCGAGGAGCAATCCTCATGAATCTGCCGTCGACAATGTTTGCTCGACCTACAACGCCAACAATGTTTAAGCCATCTAACCCTATAACATCATAATAAAACGTCAAATTGTTTGGAGAATTGCCTATACAATCCCATCCGTCACCCAGATCTATACAGAAGCCTGACGCGCCATTACTACCAGACTGTCCACCATATGTTAAGGTGCCTGGCCAATAGTAGTAATTTTCTGGCAAGGTAGGCAATACATCGTAGATCAGACAGGAGCAGACATTTGCCCTTGAGGTAAGATGGAACTTGCTGTGTAGCCCGCAAATGTTGCGTAGTGGGTTGACAGCAGCAGGGCGGCATACATAACAGCAATCCCCAAAATGACATAACGACGGACATGAACAGCAGCCTTTTGACTCACTTTTCCCTCCACATAAATTTCCCTTACCAATGCAAGGGCTGGTTGACGACTGACAAGACAAGGTACTCCACCCACCCAGGCAGCCATATCATAATGATAAAATTGTCGCCACAGAGGATAACACAGAAAAAGTGAATCTGACCTACAAAATAACTACAAAACAACTACAAAACAGCTACAAAACAACTCTAAAAAATTCCAAACCCGTTTGAAAAGCCTGAGTTTGAGCATAATGTCAAACGGGTGTGTAAATGATATTTACAATCGTAGCCAGCATTGATTTTTGAGTCGTTTTATTGACATAAAAATTAAAACTCGGATGCTATCACCAGTATTTTGCTTTGAAAGGCTGCTGTTTAGATTGACATAATGAAATTGTTTTGTTTGATTTTACCCGGAAATCCATGAATCTGCTCCCACGAAATATGAATTACACACCCATGTCAAACCCAGGCCTTTCCCACAGTCGGCTAGATTTTTGGCCCTACGACATCCTGCCTGGCATATCACCAATCGTCAATCCTTCGACATGCCAGGACAGTCCCGTCAATCGAAAATCGTCAATCGTTAATCGTCAATGCGACGTCTGAATTCACCTTCAACCAGGCTAAAATTTCATCGAGCTTGCCAAAGGCAAGGGCGGTGACGGTATCCGCGCCGCCGTAGTAAATGGCGATGCGCTGCGTGGGCTGGTCGGAAAGAGCGGCGCAGGGGAAGGCCACATTGGGCACGTCGCCGACGCATTCGTAGAGCGTTTGTGGGGCTAACAGGTAGGGGGCGCTGCGATAGATGACTTGCCCACCACTTTTGGCGAAGACAACATGGAAAGCCCATTGGCGCTGGAGCCTGGTGGCAGCTCTATGAAGAAGGCTTTGCCCAGTATGGCGAAAACCTGATTCTCGCTTCAGCGACCTGGCATCAAACAAGCGGCCGTCAGTCCGACTGGCTCGACTGGTGCCGGAGGCACAAACAGTGGTTGGCCGCTCAATTTGTGCAGATGGCGGATGCCGGCGAACCTCTCACCCCATTCTTTGGCTCGTGGTATGAGATCTGCGGCAGGAGTGAGACAGGTTGCTTTCTGGGGTATGAAGCGATAGAGGCGATGGTGAGACGATCAACGTTGCCAGAGATCGCCTTGCTGGATAACCCTGGCCTCCACTTGCGCCCAATTCTAGAGAATTGGGTCAGCACAGGAGAGTAGAGTTGCTCAGACGAGTAGTTAGGTAAATGCAAAACGGCCGTTTCTCGCAAGAAACGGCCGTTTTCACAACTTCTGTCGGGGCAGCGGGATTCGAACCCACGACCTCACTGACCCGAAAGGTGACCATCTCTTTACATCATCAATGACCCCGAAGACAGAAACATCTGATCAAGTCCCTCGATTACTTTGTGGCTGATGCAGTTAACGGCCGTTTCAACTCCGCAGATCAAACTGAGGTTAAGCAGAAACGGCCGTTCTCCCACCTCAATCCCCGAACACCTCCCCGCCTA
>CAYONK010000238.1:0-7183 GCA_964405285.1 uncultured Ardenticatenaceae bacterium | reverse complement strand
TATTGGAACAGGCCCTGGATAAGCTGCTGGCCGGGCGCACCGCCATCATCATCGCCCACCGTCTGGGCACGGTGCAACGGGCGGATGAGATTATGGTGTTGGGAAACGGCCGTTTGCTAGAACATGGCCCCCGCGCCACCCTGTCCGCCGATCCCAATTCCCACTTCTACCACCTGCTGCAAACCGGCCTAGAGATGCAGGCAGAAGGAGCTTAGAGCTTAGAGATTAGAGATTGGAGATTGGAGACCGTATCAATCTCTAATCTCCAATCTCTACCAAAACAGACGTTTATGAAGACCTACCACTACTTCTGGCGGCTCATCCGCTTCCGCCCGCGCTACTACGCCCAAGACCTGATCGGCGTGACCATCCACTTCGCCCTGGCGACCGTGCAAGGGCTGATCCTCAAGGCATTCTTCGATGGTCTGAGCGGCGACGGCGGACTCACCCTCTGGCCGGTGATGGGGCTGCAAACCCTCTACCTGATCGCCATGATGGTCAGCCTGGGCGTGGCAGTGATGGGCTTCGTCAACTTCACCCAACACGGCATGGCCTTGCTCATCCGCAACATGTTCAGCCACATCCTGCGCTTGCCCGGTGGCAAAGCCTTGCCCAACGACGTAGATGGCACGCCGATGTCTACCGGCAAAGTCATCAGCACCCTGCGCGATGACGTGGACGAGATGGCCCACTCCATCATTATTATTGACGACGCCGTCGCTCTAAGCGTGACGGCGCTCATCTCCTTTAGCATCATGTTTAGCATTAACCCCTGGGTGACGCTGGGCACGTTTGCGCCATTGGCCCTGATTATTCTTGTGGCGCAGCGGCTAGGGCAGCGGGCGAAGGCGTATCGCCAGGCCAGCCGCAAGGCGACGGCCGACGTGACCGGCATGATCGCCGATATGTTTAACGCCACCCAGGCGATCAAAGTGGGCAGCGCCGAGGAGCGAATCATCGGCCGTTTTCGCCAACTCAACAACCGGCGGCGGCAGACAATGGTGAAAGATCGGGTGCTGTTGCAGTTGATAGACACCCTGAGCAGCAGCACGGTAGACATCGGCGTCGGGCTGATTTTGCTGGCGGCGGCCGGGGCGATGTATGCCGGGACGTTTAGCATCGGCGATTTTGCCCTATTTGCTTCCTACATCTGGCCCTCTACCCATCTGATGCGCACGGTGGGCAATCTGCTGACGCGCTATAAGCAGGTGGGCGTCTCGACGGGGCGGATGGAAGCGATTATGCAGGGCGAACCGGAGGGGGCGGTGGTGGCCCATCATCCGATTTATATGGAAGGGGCGCTGCCGGCGCTGCCGTATGTGGCGAAAACGGCCGTTCATCAGCTAAATAGTTTAGAAGTGCGCGGGCTGACCTACCTCTATCCACCGGTGGCCGAAGGTGGGCAGCCGACCGGCGTGCAAGACATCTCTTTCACGATCCCGCCTGGCTCCTTTACGGTGATCACCGGTCGCATTGGGTCGGGCAAGACGACGCTGCTTAAGGCGCTGGTGGGCTTGCTACCGCCGCAGGCAGGCGAGATTTATTGGAATGGGGCATTGGTCGAAGACCCAACGACATTTTTCGCGCCGCCGCGGGTGGCGTATACCGGGCAGACGCCGCGTTTGTTCAGCGATACGCTGCGGCAGAATATCTTGCTCGGCTTGCCGGAGGAGCGGGTGGATGTGCTGGGGGCGGTGGAAACGGCCGTTTTCGCCCCAGACCTGGCCGACATGCCCCAGGGATTGGAGACGCCGGTCGGTCCGCGCGGCGTGCGCCTCTCCGGCGGGCAGATTCAACGGGCCGCCGCCGTGCGCATGTTTGTCCGCGACGCTGAACTGCTCGTCTTCGACGACCTCTCCAGCGCCCTCGACGTGGAGACGGAGAAGACGCTGTGGGACAACCTGATGGGAATGCGGAATGCGGAATACGGAATGCGGAATGGCGAACAATCGTCAATCGTCAATCGTCAATCGTCAATCACTTGTCTGGTTGTTTCGCATCGCCGCCCTGCGTTGCGCCGGGCGGACCATATTGTGGTGTTGGAAAACGGCCGTGTGGCCGACCAGGGCACACTCGACGAACTACTCGCCCGCTGCGCAGAGATGCGGCGGCTCTGGCAAGGGCATACATAATTCTCAAGAACATCAAAGGAGCAGCAATGGCAAAACCTCAACCAAAAAAACCGCGTCGCGTCAGCGATGAAGAAGTTCACCAAACAATCCTGGACATGTGCCGTCAGGCCGGGTTGTCCGGCATGGTTCGCCCTGAAGCAGTGGCTCAAACCATTTTGCCCGATCATTGGCAGACGTTACTGAAGCGCGTTCGTCTGGCCAGCAAGCAGTTAGCCGTCGCTGGCAAAATCACAATCTGGCGCAAAGGGCAAACGGCCGACCCCAACGACTTTAAAGGATTGATTCACCTACAAATCACCGAGTCAGGCTTACAGCCCGACCCGGAAGAGGAAACCAATCCTGAGGGCTGAGGGCGTAATACAGCTTGTAAGCAGCACCGGCAAAGATTAGCCAAATTGTTGCAGTGCAAAACAGCGGCCAAGAAGGGTAAACGACGGCAACATACGGTCAATGTATCATTTCCACTAAAGTTGATGGAGGCATATCTATAATGAGCGACGTGATTATCATTGGTGGGGGGCCAGGCGGGGCTGCCCTGGGTTGTTATTTGTCTCGCGCGGGAATCAGCAACACCATCATCGAAAGAGCCAATCACCCACGCCCGCACGTTGGTGAGTCTATGGTCACGTCATCTACTCGCGTGTTTGAGGAGTTGGACTTTTTGCCCATCATGGAGCGCGAGGGGTTTGTCCATAAATTTGGCGCAACCTGGCACGCGCCAGCGAACCGGGGCAAGTTCTCTATTGAGTTCGCCGAATTCCCACAACCCGGCGTCAACCAACCGTACACCTATCACGTGGATCGCAGCAAATTCGATTTACTGCTGTTAAAACACGCGGAATCACTCGGTTCCACCGTCATCCAGGGCGTGACGGCAAAACAGATTTTGTTTGACGAGGCTGGTTTTGCCAATGGCGTTCGCGTGAGCATTGATGGCACAGAAGTAGACCTGAAAGCGAAAGTCGTGGTGGATGCCAGCGGGCGTAACACAGTGTTGGGCCGCCAACTTCGCCTGAAGAAGATGGACTCCATCTTCAACCAATATGCCGTCCACGCCTGGTTTGAGAATCTCGACAAAGGCGATGACCACAGCCGCGACCATATCCACATCTACTTTTTGCAGACCGAGCGCGGCTGGGTCTGGCAAATCCCCATCACCGATGAGATTACCTCAGTAGGTGTCGTGGTAGACCGCAGGGTCTTCAAAGAATATCACGACGATCTGGAATCCTATTTCTGGTCACAACTGCAAACCAATGAGAATTTGAAGCATACCATGCGCGCCGCCCGCCGCATCAACGAATTCAAGAGCGAAGGGGATTACAGTTACAGCATGGATCGCTTCGTTGGCGATGGTTGGCTGCTGGTCGGTGACGCAGCCCGCTTTGTTGATCCGATTTTTTCGTCTGGCGTTAGCATTGCCTTATACAGCGCTAAGTTCGCCTCAGAACGCATTGTAGAAGCGTTCCGCCTACAAGACTTCCGCGCCGAGGTGTTCCAACCGTATGAGACGAATTTACGTGAAGGCGCGGGTATCTGGTATGAGTTTATTCGCCTTTATTACAAACTACTGCCTATTTTCACCCGCTTTATCCAATCGTCTAAGTACCGGCTTCAAGTGCTGCAACTGTTACAAGGTGAAGTATTTAACCGCGATGAAGTGCCGGTTTTAGACGCGATGCGAGAATATATCGCTGTGGTTGAACGGACAGAAGGACATTTGTTTAGAGGTCAGCTTACCAACGTGCCGCTTGACGAACTGCCGGAACCGGTATAACCTGTTTAAACACTTTCGTCGCCGATTTGTTGAGCCACAGGTGGAATCCTGTGGCTTTTTATTTGGCGGCTGGTGGTTTGGGAAGAGCGATGGAATTGACCGGCGTTGTTTTGGTTTTGGGTATTGGCCTGCTGCTTGGCTTTCTCTGGCGGGCGCGGCGGCAAACGGCGTTGTTGTTGGCCACGATCGAGGTGGTGGCAGCCGACTTGCCTTCGCGCCACCTGGGGGAAAAACGGCCGTTTTACCTCTACCTCCCACCCCACTACCACCAGACGCAAACGGGCTACCCTGTCCTTTACCTGAACGATGGGCAAGATGCCGCCGCTTTAGGTCTGCGCCGGACATTGGCCGAACTGATGAATAACGGCCGTTGTCGTCCCTTCATCACGGTGGTCATCCCCACCAGCCAGGGGCGCTTGCAAGAGTATGGAACGGCCGTTTGCCCCAACGCGCAAGGTCTGGGCAGCTGGGCAGACAACTATCGTCAATTCATCGTCGCAGAGCTAATGCCCCGGGTGAACCAGACCTGGCGCACCCAAACCGAACCAGCGCAGACCGCCTTCCTCGGCGCGTCGTTGGGCGGGCTGTCGGCATTCGACGTTGCCTGGAATCATCGGGAGTTGTTTGGTATGTTGGGTGTGTTTTCCGGTTCGTTTTGGTGGCGGGCCGGGGAGGGGGAAACGGCCGTTGCCCCCAATCAGCGCATCGCCCACAACCTCGTCCGGCAAAGCCGCTATCAAGCGGGCTTCCGCGCCTGGTTCCAGGCTGGCACGCTGGACGAGCAGGCTGACCGCGACCAAAACGGCGTAATAGATGCCATCCAGGACACCCTGGAGCTGATTGATGAACTGGCCGCGCTGGGCTACGTGGTCGGACAGGATATTGTGTACCGCGAAGTGACAGGCGGGCGACACAACTACGATACCTGGGCAGCCATCCTGCCGGCTTTCTTGACCTGGGCTTTCCCGCCGTAATCTTGGCGTCAAGTGGCTCTTTGATGTCTGGTGTGGTGATGGAGGGGCTGGCCTTGTGCCTGCCCCCAGAGGGCGACCACAAACCGTCAAGTTAAACGACTGACGAATGACAGGCAACGCCATTTGCCCGAACACCCCGGATTGATTCTTGTTGAGTTTGCCGCTTGCCTCTGCGGGTAAAGCAGACTAACATTTTATCATGCTCGGAGGCGTGAGGAGCGACAGCCAACCGGTTGTCGCTAAAGTTTAGAGAGTTCAAGAGGGAGATTTTACCATGTTGATGAAAGCTTATTCTAAAACTGGGAATGTATGCCGGGTGACGTTTAAGCTGCCGGCGGAGGTTGTGGCGGAAACGGCCGTTGTTGCCGGAGACTTCAACGCCTGGAGTACGGAAAGCCACCCGATGAAAAGGTTAAAGGATGGCAGCTTTAGCGCCACCGTTTCCCTGACGCCGGGCAAGGCATATCGTTTTCGTTACTTGCTCGATCAGGAGCGTTGGGAAAACGATTGGGAGGCTGACGCCTACCTGCCCAACTCCTACGGCGAAGATGATTCCGTCGTTGAGGTTTAGTTTATCAACTGGCGGGGCGCGCCCCCAACACGCGCCCCGCCCTGCGTTAGAGTTAGAAAGGAGAAACGAAGATGAAAAAGAGATGGACCTTGTTGATTGTTTCGCTGCTGCTGGCGCTGCTGCTGGCGGCCTGTGGCGGTGGGGCGACTGAACCGGCCGCGCCGGCTGAACCAGCTCCCCCAACAGAGCAGGAGCAGCCCGCTCCCCCAGTAACTGACAGCAGCGGTCTGCCAGACCTGGGCGGCCGGGAGATCACCATTGCCGTAGAGAACGCCTATCTGCCCTTCAACTACATTGACCCAACAACGAAGGAACCGGCCGGCTGGGACTACGTCGTCTGGGACGAGATTTGCCGTCTGTTGAACTGCATCCCGGTCTATGTTGAGGCGGGTTGGGAAGGTATGATCCAGGCCGTCGCCAACGGGCAGTATGATGCTGCCGCCGACGGTATCACCATCACTGAAGCGCGCGCCGAGATCGTGGACTTTTCCATCGGCTACATCAACATCGAGCAGCGCCTCCTGGTGCGGGTGGACGAAGAGCGGATTGAAAGCATTGATGACATTGTCAATAACAGTAGCCTGATTTTGGGCACGCAGACCGGCACGACAAATTATGAAACGGCGATCTCCTTCCTACCGGAGAATCGCATTCAAGCCTTCGAGCAGTTCCCCTTCGCTGTGCAAGCCCTCCTGGCTGGCGACATTGACGCCGTGATCATTGACGAAGTGGCCGGGCAAGGCTACCTGGGCGAAAACGCCGACCGCCTTAAACTCGTCGGCCCCTCTATGTCCAGCGACCAGCTTGGCTTCATCTACCCCAAGGGCAGCGACCTGGTCGAACCGGTGAACGCCGCCCTGGGGGCTTTGAGAGAAAGCGGCTTCCTGGCTGCGGTCAACGCCCAATACTTTGGCCCCAATTTCGCCATCACCTACGACGACCTCTTCCCCGAAGAGGAAGAAGAGACCGGCTTGCCCGACCTGGAGGGCCGGGAAATCACCATCGCCGTAGAGAACGCCTACCTGCCCTTCAACTACATTGACCCAACAACGAAGGAACCGGCCGGCTGGGACTACGTCGTCTGGGACGAGATTTGCCGTCTGTTGAACTGCATCCCGGTCTATGTTGAGGCGGGTTGGGAAGGTATGATCCAGGCCGTCGCCAACGGGCAGTATGATGCTGCCGCCGACGGTATCACCATCACTGAAGCGCGCGCCGAGATCGTGGACTTTTCCATCGGCTACATCAACATCGAGCAGCGCCTCCTGGTGCGGGTGGACGAAGAGCGGATTGAAAGCATTGATGACATTGTCAATAACAGTAGCCTGATTTTGGGCACGCAGACCGGCACGACAAATTATGAAACGGCGATCTCCTTCCTACCGGAGAATCGCATTCAAGCCTTCGAGCAGTTCCCCTTCGCTGTGCAAGCCCTCCTGGCTGGCGACATTGACGCCGTGATCATTGACGAAGTGGCCGGGCAAGGCTACCTGGGCGAAAACGCCGACCGCCTCAAGCTGGTCGGCCCCTCCATGTCCAGCGACCAGCTTGGCTTCATCTATCCCAAAGGCAGCGACCTGGTCGAGCCGGTGGACGCCGCCCTGCGCTTCCTGATGAGCAACGGCTTCCTGGCAGAAGTCAACCTGCGCTTCTTCGGCCCCGATTTCAACATCACCTACGATGACCTTGATAGCTAGTTAACCGTTAACGGTTAACTGTTAACTGTTAG
>CAYONK010000237.1:0-7197 GCA_964405285.1 uncultured Ardenticatenaceae bacterium | reverse complement strand
TTCGCAACGAGGATGGCAGTCTGGAACCCCGCTCCAGCGGCAGCTACATCGCCCCAGACGGCACAGTGACCCATCTGACGATTGACGATTTTACGGTGGAGGTGTTGGACACCTGGACCAGCCCGACCAGCGGCGGCGTCTACCCCTCCGCCTGGCGCATTCGCGTGCCAAAGCTGGAGCTAGAGTTGGAAGGACGGCCGTTCATGCCCAATCAAGAACTCAACGTCTCCACCATCTACTGGGAAGGCGCGGTGCAATTCAGCGGCTCGCTGGCCGGACAGCCCCTCAACGGCCGAGGCTACATCGAGATGACCGGCTACGCGCAAAGCATGAGCGGCCGGATTTAGAACTGTGCTACAATCCAGAACATGATTGAGTACCAAGACACGACTCAGACAAGGCACAGGTCAAACCTATTCACCGGAGAGTTCCTCCTGGCGATGGGAGAGATTGAGCCTTATGAACTGGAAGACGGGCAAATACGACATTATTTACCTCATACAATCGTTGAGGCAAGGGTTCTTTCACAGTTCGCCTCGGCTCTGTATGATTATGTGACAGTTCACAAGCAGGGCGTAGTTGCCGTTGGCGGTGTTGGCATTTTCACGCAGCGTAACCCAGATACCGTCCGCGCCGCCGACATTCTCCCCGGCTTCCACTGCCCGGTGGCGGAGCTATTTGGAAAATAACCGATGACCGAACAAACCTTCGGCAGTCAAAGCATGGTCGCCCCCCTCCACACCGTCCTGGTCCGCCGCCCCGACGCCGCCTTTGGCGACGCCGACCCGGAGAAATGGCATTATGGGAAACGGCCGTTTCTCCCCACCGCCCAACAAGAACACGACACCCTGGCTCAACTACTGCGCGACAACGGCTGCGAAGTGGTCTACCACGCCGCCGACCTGCCCGATCACGCCGACGCCATCTTCGTCCACGACCCGGCCCTCGTCTGCGACCGGGGAGCCATCATCCTACGCATGGGCAAAGAATTGCGGCGCGGCGAAGAGGAAGCGATGGCCGACCAACTGGCCGCCCTCGGCGTGCCCATCCATTACCGGCTGCGCGGCGACGCCCTGGCCGAAGGCGGAGACCTGCTCTGGCTCGACGAGCGCACCCTGGCCGCCGGGCAAGGCTTTCGCACCAACGCCGCAGGCATCCGCCAGCTTCAAGAAGCCCTGCCAGGCGTAGAAGTCATCCCCGTGCCGCTGCCCTACTACCAGGGACCGGAAGCCTGCCTGCACCTGATGTCCTTCATCAGCCTGGTGGACCATGATCTGGCGGTGGTCTACCCGCCGCTCATGCCCGTCCCCTTCTGGCAGATGCTCCAGGCGCGGGGCATCCGCTTTGTCGAAGTGCCAGAGGCGGAATTCGCCACGATGGGGCCAAACGTCCTGGCAATCAAACCCGGCCTTTGCCTGATGCTGGCGGGCAACCCGATCACCCAACGGCGGCTGGAAGCGGCCGGCTGCACCGTCCTCACCTACAGCGGGGATGAAATCTCGCTGAAAGCCGAAGGTGGGGCCACCTGCCTGACGCGGCCAATCTTGCGGAGAGAACCATGAGTATCAATGAAACCCTCCACAACCCCCATCTCGCCGGAGGCTCTTTCTTCTGGCAGGCCGGGCCGACCGGCGTATTGTTGCTGCATGGCCTGACGGCGACCACGGCCGAAGTGCGCCCCATCGCCGGTTATTTGCATGAACGGGGCTATACTGTCGCCGGGCCGCTGCTGCCCGGACATGGCACAAAGCCAGAAGACTTGAATCGGGTGAAATGGATTGATTGGGTGGAAACGGCCGTTGCCACCTACCACCACCTGCTCACCCTCTGCGACCGCGTCTTCGTCGGCGGCGAATCCACCGGGGCGGTCATCGCCCTTTACCTGGCCACCCGCTACCCGGAAATCACCGGGGTCATCAACTACGCCCCAGCCATCAAACTCAACGTCTCTACCAAAGATTACATCCAGCTCTACGCCGCCGCCCCCTTCATCGAATTTGTGCCCAAAGGGGAAATAGACGCCAACGACCGCTGGCAAGGCTACCCGGTCAATCCTCTGCGTGGGGCGATGGAACTGGTCAATCTGGCCCGCGAAACGCGCCACCGCCTGCCAATGATCAACCAACCGGTGCTGGTGGTGCAAGGCCGCCACGACACGACCATTCACCCAACCGCCGGGCAAATCATCCTGGAAGGCGTCTCATCACAAGTGAAGGAACTGGTCTGGATGGCGAACTCCTCCCATGTGGTCGCCATTGACCGGGAATGGGAGACGGTGGCGGCGCTGACGCTGGATTTTATTGAGCGGATGCCAGGAGTTAGCGAGTCTTCCGCAAACGCTGCAAAGCAGCGCTGATCCGGCGAATCCCCTCTTCAATAGCCTCTGGCGCTTGGGTGGCAAAATTAAGGCGAAAAAACGCCTCACCCTCCTGAGCTTCGGGGAAAAAGCGTGCGCCAGGGGCGAATTCCACCCCTTCGGCCATAGCCAAACGCAGCAGTTGCCCTGATGAGACATTTTCCGGCAAACGCAGCCAGAGAAACAAGCCGCCTTGCGGTGGCGTAACCTGCGCCTCCGGCAAATAACGGCCGATAGCCGCGAGCATCACGTCGCGTCGTTGGCGATATAAACGACAAGAACGGCGCAAATGGGCTTGATAACGACCGACGGTCACGTACTTATCCAACGTCCGCTGCATTAAAGATGAGGTCGTCAGGTCGTGGACCCGCTTGAGTCGGGTCAGATGGGGGAATATCGGCCCTTCCGCCACTAAAAACCCCACCCGTAAACCGGGCATCAACATCTTAGAAAACGTGCCAATATAAATCACCTGGCCTTCCGGGGCGACGGCTTTGACGGCCGGCAGCGCGTGGCCGTCGTAGCGCAAGTCTCCGACAAAATCATCCTCCAAAATGGGCACGTTGTAGCGGTCGGCCAGCGCAGCCAACTGGCGACGGCGCGCTCCACCCAGGCAAACTCCTGAAGGGTTCTGAAAATTGGGGATGGTATAAATCAGCCGGGGATGATGCTGTTGCAGCATGGACTCTAGCTGGTCCACGCACATCCCGCGTTCGTCAAGGGGAATGCCCACGATTTTTAGCTGAAGCGACCGGAAGAGTTCGAGGGCAAAGTTGTAGGTCGGCTTCTCCACCAGAATCACGTCACCCGGTTTAAGCAAAACCTGGCAGACAAGCGCCAATGCCTGCTGCGAACCGGAGGTAATCAAAACATTATCGGGATGAGCCTGGATCCCCTGGCTGGCCAGAATTTGCCCGACTGTTTCGCGCAGGGGGCGATAGCCGCTACCCAGCCCGCCATAAGCCAATGCGTCTACACCCTCGGTATCAATCACCTGCTTTAATGCTTTGTGGAAATCCTTGAGGGGAAACTGACGGGGGTCGCCAACGCCAGTAAAACGAATGAGTGATGGCTGGTTCGGCGGCAGGGGGAACCCCGCTTCGGGATTGGTCTCCGCTTCCACCTGAAACTCTTGTTGCCAGAGAGGCCAGGAAGGGGCAGCCGCATGTTCTCGCCGTGCAGCCAGGGTGATAGGGGGCGCAACGTAAGTCCCGCTGCCAATCACCGTGTAGATTAGCCCGTCGCTCTCCAATTCAGCGTAGGCATTTTTGACGGTGATCCGGCTCACCCCCAATTCTTGCGCCAGTTCGCGGGTGGCTGGCAGACGAGTCTCCGGGGCCAGATTGCCCGCCAGGATATTGTGGCGCAGATAATCCTCAATTTGCCGGTAAAGCGCAACGTCGCTCTTGTTATCTAATGGAATACGCATCCCTTTCCCCCTTTGCCTCTTGGCGTCTTTGCGTTAAGTCTGGAGTCAATCAAAATTGGTATTATATATTTTTACCAATATCGGCTATATGAATATATCCAATACAGTCTATAATGATACCAATTAAGCAGGTTAACGCAAATATGTCAGATTTCTAAAGAAATTTGACAAACCGCATTGGAGGTTAGAATGTTTCCAAACGATCCGAACAGAATCATTGGTCTGGCGATGATCGAGGCGCTGCACCGCACGCTGGATGAGAGCGTGGCAAAAACGCGCCACAGGGAAGAAGAGATATTCCCCGCGCTACGGCAAAAGATCGCCAACTGGTGGGAATCTTTTCAGCGCACCCGGCGCAATCAAGCTGATGAAACTGTGCGCGCTAAAACATCTTGCCAGTATCCGACATGTCAAGAATGAGTTGCGGCGGCGCGAAGCGGGAGCCATACCGCGCCGCCAATGCTTGACTGCGCCTGACAAACGCCGTCAATCCATAATCGTTGATGAATTGCAACGTCCCCCCCTTGAACGGAGCGAATCCCCAACCGAAAATGCTGCCAATGTTGGCGTCGGCAACTGATTGCAGCACCCCCTCTTCGTAACAGCGCACCGTCTCCAACGCCTGGACAAACATCATCCGCTCGATCATCTCTGTCTGGCTGAGTTTTTCGCCTTGCAGGGGGAAGAGATTGGTTAGCTCTGGCCAGAGGAATTTACCGCCCTCGGCCGGGTAGTCATAAAAACCGGCGCCTTTGGCTTTACCATAACGGCCGTTCTCCCCCGTCATCACATCCAACACCCGGTCGCTCGGATGGGCTGGCAATTCCTTCCCCTCAGCCGCCAAATCTTTGCGCGTCTGCTCGCGGATGTGGAGCATCAGCCCCAGGCTCACCTCGTCGGACAGCGCCAGCGGGCCGACAGGCATCCCGGCTTGCAGCCCGGCCATCTCAATGGCGCGGGGGTTTTGCCCCTCGCCCAACAAAGCCATCCCTTCCTGCACGTAGGTGCTGAACACCCGCGAGGTGTAGAAGCCCCGGCTGTCATTGACCACAATCGGCGTTTTGCCGATTTGCCGCACATAGTCGAACGCTTTGGCCAGGGTCGCCGCGCCGGTCTGCGCCCCGGTGATGATCTCCACCAGGCGCATCTTTTCCACCGGCGAGAAGAAGTGCAGGCCGATGAACTTTTCCGGCCGAGCGGAAGCGGCGGCCAGCCCGGTGATGGGTAAAGTGGAGGTATTGGAGGCAAAAACGGCCGTTTCCCCCACCACCTCTTCCGCCTCCTGCGTCACCCGCGCCTTCAACGCCCGGTCCTCAAACACCGCCTCGATGATCAGGTCGCAGCCCTGCAAATCGGCCGCGTCGCCGGTTGGCCGGATGCGGGCCAGAATCTCCTCTTGTCGCGCCGCGCTCATCTTGCCCCGCGCCACCCGCTTCGCCAGGATAGCCGCGATCTTCGCCTTGCCCTCAACCGCCCGCGTCTCGTCCACGTCCTTCAAGACCACCTCCATCCCGGCGTAAGCCGAGACATAGGCGATGCCATGTCCCATCATGCCCGCGCCTAACACGCCAACTTTGTCCGTCGTCTGAGGCGGGATGTCGGCCGGTCGGCTGGCTCCGGCGTTGATCTCGTTCAGTTGGAACCAGAAAGCGTTGATCATGTTTTTGGCGGTCTGACTGGTGGCGACCTGGGCGAAGTAACGCGATTCAATCCGCGTCGTCGTCTCGAAATCTACCACCGCCCCCTCGACCGCCGCCGCCATGATCGCCTCGGCCGCCGGGTAGTTGCCATAGGTCTGCTTTTTCAGGACGGCCGGGGCGATGGCCAGCATTTGGGCCACCGAGGGCCGTTTTGGATCCCCGCCCGGCATACGATACCCAGGCTGGTCCCAGGGCTGCTTCGCCTGCGGCTGGGTGGCGATCCAGCCTCGCGCCAGCGCCATCATCTCCTCAGCGTCAGCGGCCAACGCATCCACGATGCCCGCCGCCCGCGCCTCCTGCGGGTTCATCTGCCGCCCTTCGGACAAAATGGGGAAAGCGGGTTGCAAGCCGATCATCCGCGTCAGCCGGACCACACCGCCGCCGCCGGGGATGAGGCCCAACGTCACCTCTGGGAAACCGAATTTGCTCTTGGGGTCATTGAGGGCGATGCGATGGTGGCAGGCCAGGGCCAATTCCAGGCCGCCGCCCAGCGCCGTACCATTCAACGCCGCCACAACCGGCTTGCCCAACGTCTCCAACCGGCGAAAGCCCGCCTTCAACGCCTGCGTACTGGCGAAGATTTCCGCCGGGTCGGTCGCCGCCGCCAGCCATTCCAAATCCGCCCCGGCCAGAAAGGTCTTCTTGGCCGAGGTCAAAATCACCCCGGCCAGCTCTGGCTCGGCAGACAGGCGGTCCAGCGCGTCCTGCAAGCCCGCGCCAAACTCGGCGTTTAACACGTTGGCCGACCGGCCGGGCATGTCCAGCGTCAGCGTGACGATATTATGTTCATCTTTTTCGTATCGGAAAGCCATGATCGCCCCCTGTATCGTTGTGCCATTCAAGTGGATAAGGAAATTCAAAAGGTTCTGCGCGTCGTTCGTCCCCATTATAGCGGATTTGGGCGGTGTGAAACGGCCGTTTTTCGCACAGCGCTACCATCTTAGGGTTTTTAGGATTTCGTGGAGACCTCACAGGTTTCCACCAGAAGACGGGTTTGCCAAACGCCTCGTTAAACACCTATCAGGTCTTGAATCGGCAGCTATCATGAAAAACGCGCTTGAGCGCGTTTTTTGTACCAACTATGAATTCATTCATAGGCTATGGCTACACGTCTGCAACGGCTTTTGGTACACTTAACGTCACAGCTAACCCGGTTCTCTGAGGTTTGGTATGGTGGGGGCGTACCTTGTTGTCGCCCACACCATCACAGCAAATATCAAAGCGCAGCCAACCTTTAAAAGGTGAAGATACGGTCAAGCCCCACCGCGAGATGGCGGGGTTATTCAATCCGGTGTCACTCAAACCATCGGCCGCAGTTCCAAACAACGCGATGACAAGCAACCAAAACCCCGAACAACAAGCCCGCGATACCATTGACGCCCAACTGCGCCAGGCTGGCTGGGCTGTGCAGAGCAAAGAGACCATCAACCTCCACCACGGCCCCGGCCAGGCGGTACGCGAATACTGGACCGACGTTGGCCCGGCCGATTACGTCCTCTTCGTCAACCGCAAAGCGGTGGGCGTGATCGAGGCCAAGCGCGAAGAAGAGGGGCATAAGCTCACCGTCGTCGAAGAGCAAACCGGCGGTTACGCCGCCGCCAAACTCAAATGGGTCAGCAGCAGCCAACCGCTGCGTTTCCTCTTCGAGGCCACCGGCGTCATCACCCGCTTCACCGACGCCGCCGACCCCCACCCCCGCTCCCGCGAAATCT
>CAYONK010000236.1:0-7227 GCA_964405285.1 uncultured Ardenticatenaceae bacterium | reverse complement strand
GCGGCGGCGGCCGGCGTGCCGTCGGCCACAATCACCTGCCCGGCGTGCAGGCTGTAGCCAATGCCCACTCCGCCACCATGATGGAAGCTCACCCAGGTCGCGCCATTCACGGCGTTGATCATCGCGTTCAGAATCGGCCAGTCGCCGATGGCACCGGAGCCGTCCAGCATCGCTTCTGTCTCCCGGTTTGGGCTGGCTACTGAACCGGCGTCCAGGTGGTCCCGGCCGATGACGATGGGCGCTTTCACTTCGCCGCTGGCGACCATCTCGTTGAATTTCAGCCCTGCTTTGTGCCGTTCGCCATAGCCCAACCAGCAAATCCGCGCCGGAAGCCCCTGGAAATGGACCTGCTTTTGGGCCATGGTGATCCAGCGGTGCAGCCCTTCGTCTTCGGGAAATAGCTCTAGAATGGCGCGGTCGGTGGCGTAGATGTCTTCGGGGTCGCCGCTGAGGGCCACCCAACGGAAGGGGCCTTTGCCTTCGCAGAAGAGCGGGCGGATGTAGGCTGGCACAAAGCCGGGGTAGCTAAAAGCGTCGGTCACGCCTTCGTCGTAGGCGCGTTGGCGCAGGTTGTTGCCGTAGTCGAAGACGATGGCCCCCCGCTTTTGGAATTCGACCATGGCGGCGCATTGTTGGGCCATAGATTGGGCGGAGAGGCGCATAAATTCGGCGGGGTCACGGTCGCGGAGGAAACGGCCGTTCTCAAAACTCATATGATGCGGAAAATAAGCCAGATAATCATGCGCCGAAGTCTGGTCCGTCACAATATCCGGGATCAGATTCCGCTCCAGCAGTTCCGGGAACACCGAGGCCGCGTTGTCAATCAGGCCAATCGAGCGCGGCTGACCGGCGGCCAGATAATGCTGCACCCGCTCCATCGCCTCATCCAGCGATTCCGCCACCTCGTCAATATATTCATGGCTCAAGCGCCGCTTCGCCCGCCACTCATCCACCTCCACCACTAGAGCCACGCCTTCGTTCATCGTCACGGCCAATGGCTGCGCCCCGCCCATCTCGCCGAGACCGGCGGTAAGCACCCATTTGCCTTTCAACGACGGCCAGCCCGCCTGCTTGGCGGCGGCGGCAAACGTCTCAAACGTCCCTTGCAAAATGCCCTGCGTGCCGATGTAAATCCAGCTTCCGGCCGTCATCTGGCCATACATCATCAGCCCCTCTGCCTCCCATTTGTCGAAATTCGCCTGAGTGGCCCAATGGGGCACGATGTTGGAATTGGCGATCAGCACACGCGGCGCGTCCGGGTGGGAGCGAAAGACCGCCACCGGCTTACCACTCTGCACCAGCAGCGTCTCGTCACCCTCCAACTCGCGCAGGCTGGCCAGGATGGCGTCGAACGCCTCCCAATTGCGGGCCGCCTTGCCGCGCCCGCCATAGACGATAAGATTCTCCGGGTCTCCGGCCACTTCCGGGTCCAGATTATTTTGCAACATGCGGTAGGCTGCCTCTTGCAGCCAGCCTTTGCAGTGCAGTTCAGGGCCAATGGGGGAATGAATTATGCGTTTCATAAAGTGGATTATAGGCCCACCCCCTGGCGTGTCAAGATATGAAGCCGTATGTTATAATCATGGGCGTAAGCGCCATCTTGAAGATGTATCAGGGAAATAAAGACGTAGGCAGTAGAACAGCGGCGACACTGTTCAGTGTTGGCACGGAAACAAACCGCTAATATCTGGCAAACTAGTTGTACTATTACTGAGAAAACTGTATGAGTGGCGAGCGAATTTTGATCATTGATGATAGTCGGGAGATTGTGAAACACCTCACCGAACATGTGCTGCCCACTTTTGGTTACGAAACGTTATACGCTTACGATGGTCAGACAGGCTTGGGGCAAATCCGCGAAAGCAGACCCGACCTGGTTATGTTAGACTTCAACCTGCCAGAGATGACCGGGCTAGACGTCCTGCAACAGATGGCTCAAGAATCGCTCAATACGCCAGTCATCCTCATGACCGGTTATGGCTCGGAATTGAGCGCCATTGAAGCATTCCGCCTGGGGGCCAAAGATTATTTGATCAAACCGTTCACCGTGGACGAGGTGATCGAGACCATCAATCGTGCCCTACTGGAAACCCGCTTACTGCACGACAAAGCGGAATTAGCTGAACAATTGCGCCGTCTGAAAGTGGAGATGAACCGCCAGACGCACGAGATGAACACGCTGTTCAAAATCGGCAAGGCGATCACTTCACTGCTCAGCGTGGACGAGGTTTTAGAGCGGGTGTTAGAGGCGGCCCGTTACCTGACTGACGCGGAGGAAAGCTATATTCGGCTGCTGAATTCAGCAGGAGACAAACTGACCACCTATACCAGTGTCACCTTGCCGGATCAAGAAACCGGCTCTGACACCATCAACGTAGACGACTCTTATCTGCAAGCGGTGATCCGCCAGGGACGGCCGTTTCGCCAATCTCGGCTTGTCAACGATGGTCTAAAGCTCCAAACCGGTCTGTTCGCCCGATCCCTGCTCTGCGTCCCTCTCAAGCTGCGCGGCGTCGTCATAGGCGCGCTGGAAGTCCGCAACAGGGTCGCCCTGCGCTCCTTCAGCCGACGCGACGAATTCCTACTCTCCTTCCTGGCCGATTACGCCGCCATCGCCCTGGAGAACGCCCGCGTCCTGCAAGCTGCCGACCAGGCTTTGGCGCAAAAAGTGGAAGAGTTACGCACCCTCATAGAGATCACCCACACCATCACCTCCACCCTCAACCTGGACGAGGTAATCCACCTGGCCATCAAACAAGTACACGAAAGCTGGCACGTAGAAGCCGCCTCACTCTGGTGGCTAGAGGCCAAAAGGCAAAGTCTGCGCGTCCTCAGCAATGCCGGTACGCCCACAGACATTTTATCGCAAATGGCCGTGCCTCTCGGCGAAGGTTTCGTCGGGACAGTTGCGCAAACCGGGCAATGGATTTATGCTAATGACGTGATGACTCACCCGCTGCATTACCGCAGCGTGGATGCCCAGACAGGCTTCAAGACACACTCCATCCTCTGCGTCCCCTTGAAGTTCCGTGGAGAGGTTGTTGGCGTTTTGCAACTGGTCAACAAACAAGACAATGATTTTGATGACCAGGACGTAGAGCGCGCTCGTTCCATTGCCGCGGCAGTGGCTATTGCCATGACCAACGCCCTCTCGTTTGATCAGGTTGACATGCCCTGAGGGAGAAAAACATACGTTGTTACCCAACAATCTTACTTACTTTTTGATTGGGGGAGGGGTAGGATTGGTTGCGGCCATCATTGGCGCATCTGTTGATTTTTTAATAGCTCGGAAACGTAAGCGCGATCGGCAAAGCAATGGGCCACCGGGCTGCTTGCTGATCGTTGCCGGTGGATTGGGATTGACCGGGCTGGGCGTCACTATTGTCTCCTGGCTGCTCACCCAATCCATCCGCCTGGCAGTCGTCACCGGTTCAGGCGTCTTGACCGGCTTTTTTATTGGTTTTGCTATCTTATTCGTCGGGTCAGTCTTATTGTCTAACGGAGACCGGTAACATGGGGGCACGGGTATGCTGGCGAAAGTGATGAGCTGCGCGATTGTGGGGCTGGAGGCGGACCTGGTTGATGTAGAGGTGGATATTATTCGCGGCGGACCTGCCTTTAATCTGGTGGGGCTGCCGGACGCGGCCGTGCGCGAGAGCCGCGACCGGGTGCATTCAGCCATCAAAAACAGCGGCCTCACCTTCCCCTCGAACAAGCGGATCACGGTCAATCTGGCTCCGGCCGATTTGCGTAAAGAAGGCCCGGCTTATGATCTGCCAATTGCCGTCGGCGTATTGGCCGCCTCGCAGCAGGTGTGGCCGGACAGACTGGACGGCGCTTTGTTCATCGGTGAACTGTCGCTGGATGGCACGACGCGCCACACGAAAGGGATTTTGCCGATGACGGCGTTGGCTCGCGCCCAGGGCTTTGCGCGGGTATTTGTCCCGGCGGTGGACGCGACCGAGGCGGCGCTGCTGCCAGACGTAGAGGTGCTGCCGGTGGCCAGCCTGACCGACCTGGTGGGGCATCTGACCGGGATGCGGCCGATCACGCCGGTGGACGTGAATCTGGCGGAGGTGTTTGCCGGAGAGGCGCACGTGGCGGCCGATTTCGCCGACATTATGGGACAGGAGCATGTGAAGCGGGCGATGGAGGTGGCAGCGGCCGGCGGCCACAATGTGCTGATGTCTGGTCCGCCAGGCGCGGGCAAGACGCTGATCGCCCGTTCACTGCCGGGCATTTTGCCACCGATGAGCGTGGATGAGGCGTTGGAAGTGACGAAGATTTACAGCGTGGCCGGGCTGCTGCCGGCCGATACGCCATTGATCCGCGAACGGCCGTTTCGTTCCCCCCACCACACCGTCAGCTACGCCGGGCTGGTGGGCGGCGGAGCCTGGCCTCGCCCCGGCGAAATCTCCCTGGCCCATCGCGGCGTCCTCTTCCTGGACGAGCTGCCCGAATTCGGGCAAAACCTGATCGAAGTGCTGCGCCAGCCGCTTGAAGGGATGCCGCGCGAAGTCTCCATCTCCCGCGCCAGCGGCACCGTCACCTACCCGGCCAACTTCATGCTGGTGGCGGCGCAAAACCCCTGCCCCTGCGGCTACTTCGGCGACCCGGTCCACGCCTGCTCCTGCTCCAACGCGATGATCACCCGTTACCAAAAGCGCATCTCCGGCCCGCTGATGGACCGGATAGACCTGCACGTAGAAGTGCCGCGCGTGGATTTTGAGAAGTTAACGGCCGTTCGCCAGGGTGAACCTTCCGCCCAGGTGCGGCAGCGGGTGGCCCAGGCGCGCCAGCAACAGGCCGAGCGCTTCCGCGAAAACGGCCTCTTCGCCAATGCCGACATGGGGCCAAGCGAAGTCCGGGCAGTCTGCGCCCTCGACGACACCGGCAAACGGCTTATGAAAAGCGCGATGGCCCAGATGGGCCTCAGCGCCCGCGCCTTCCACCGCGTACTCAAAGTCGCCCGTACCATTGCTGACCTGGCCGAAGCTGACCAGATTCAACCGGCCCACCTGGCCGAAGCGCTGCAATATCGGCCGCGCATCGTCTGACCAATAGCCTAATTGTCCCTTGTTTATAGACGCACTCTGTTATATCGTAGAGAAGCACATCGTTGTACCTGACATAATCATGATTAGCCATCAGCCCTTTTTGGAGTTTACCATTGGCCAATAATCGTTCGCGTTACGAAGAAGCGCTCAATCGGGGCGCGCTATACCGCTCCAAACAAATGTGGCAGGAAGCATTTGCCGCCTACCGGGTGGCCATTGCCGAATTCCCCAAAGAACCAGCCCCCTACGCCGGATTAGGTGAAGCGTGCCTGGGATTAATGCAGCTCGACCGGGCTTTGGAATGCTTCAAATTAGCGTCCAAGTATTCGCGGGGCGACATCGTTCATCTGAAACGGGTCGCCGACATCCAGGAACGTCAGGGGCAGCTTGTTGAAGCGGCCAAGACGTACAGCGCCGCCGGAGAATACTTGCTGCGGCAGCGCAACCTGGAAGAAGCGATTGGCAATTGGGAGCGCGCCATTCGCCTGGATTCTAGTCTGCTGGGGCCGCATCGCCGTCTGGCGATGATTTTCCAGCGACAGAACAAGAAGCGAGAGGCGGTGCGCGAGTATCTGGCTATCGCCCGCATTTTAGAGACGCAGGGGGAACGGCAGAAGGCGTTTCAGATGTGCCAGGCGGCGCTGCGCCTGGACCCTGGCAATCGAGACGTGTTAACGGCCGTTGATCTGATCCGCCACGGTGAAGCTGGTTTCGCCGATCCGGAACCGGTCGAACTGGAAATGCCGCCCATCTCCGCCACTGAACAAGCCGAGGCCGACGCCCTGACGGAGACGGTACGCCAGATGGCCGCCATTTTCGAGGCGGAGGCGCGGAAAAAGCAGCAGGCCGCTCCGCCTGTTGTGGTCCAGGCAGACCCGGTAGAGCAGGCGGCGAAACTGGCCCAGGAGCAGTTGGCGGAGGAAATTTTCCGCGAAGAGGATGAGCGTGACGCTCGCGTAACCCAGCAAACGGGTCTGAGCAAGCTGGAACGGGACGCGCTGATCGGCCAGGCGATGGATTTTGAGAGCCGCAAGCAGGTAGCGGAGGCGATTCGCTGCTATGAGAAAGCGATTGGCGGCGGGCTGCGCCTGACGGCCGCTTATTTCACCCTCGGTCTGCTTTATCTGCGGCAGCGGGAGTTGGAGAAGGCGCGCCGGGTGTTGAGCGCAGCGTATAAGGACGCGGCCTACGCGGAGGCGGTGAAGCTGGCTTACGCGCGGGCGCAGAAAGCCACCCTAGCCTGAGGCAGGCGCGAGAGCCTGCCCCTCCGGTGATGAATCTTCAAAGGCCCGCGCCGGACTCCCCGCCTTTATCCGGTCTGCCGGGCACGTTGCTGTTTACGCTGCGCGCTCGCGCCGAAGAGACGGCCCGCCCGGACGCCCTGCTCCACGATCCGTTGGCGGCGGCGTGGTACGACCAACTCCCCCTCTCCCCAACGATGCAGGCAGCGCTGGCGGAGGCTTATTCCCCTGTCTTCCAGTTGAGTACCGCGATTCGCGCCCGGCTGTATGATGAGGCGGCGGCGCGGTTTGTGGCGGGGAGGAAACGGCCGTTGCTCGTCGAATTAGGCGCCGGTCTTTCCACCCGCTCCGCCCGGCTGAATACGGCGCAGGCGCGTTGGGTGATGGTGGATTTGCCGGAGGCCATCGCCGCCCGGCGATTGGTGGATGAGGAACGAGAGGAGCAGCGCTTTCTGCCCTATTCGGTGGCGGATGGGAGGTGGGTGAAAGAGGTGAAGGAGGGGGAAACGGCCGTTGTTCCCCAAGACATTCTCTTCATCGCCGAAGCCCTGCTCTTCTTCCTCGCCCCCGCCGACGTTCAGGCCCTCTTCGCGCTGCTGCGCCAACACTTCCCCGGCGCAACTATCGCTTGCGACGTGCTAACCGACCAATTCAGCCCGGCCGCCCGCCGCCGCTTCGCCGCCCATAACATCCCCATGCAGTGGCTCCCCCAAGACACCCACGAACTAACCGAACTCGGCCTGACAATAACGGCCGAAAGCATCATCACCCACCACTTTCCCGCCCGCTGGCAAACCCTCGGCTTCGACCCCGCCCACCTGCAAATCACCCGCGGCAATGTGTTGGTGGAGGCAACAGTTAACAGTCAACAGTTAACTGTTAACTGTTAACTGTTTTCTATCGCGTCAACTTCCGGTAGCTAATCCGAT
>CAYONK010000235.1:1799-7231 GCA_964405285.1 uncultured Ardenticatenaceae bacterium | reverse complement strand
CCAGCTACCAGGGCGAACGGCGCGACCACGGCCGTTAAAAACTTATAATACTGCGGCGCGGCGGCTCCGGAGAGGTAGAGGAAGAGGATGGGGACGAACAGGGCGATGAGCCAAACGGCCGTTTCCCACCCCCGGTTGAAAACCACGCCCAGGACCAAGAGGATACCGAGCGCGAGAAAAGGCCAGGGAACGGCCGTTGCCTCAATCGTCGCCCCAAAGCCCAGCCAAAAGGCCACATCCGCCAGAAAAGGTAGCAAAGCGGGTCGCCCCCCTGCCCCTCCCCCACCCACATTCGCCAAAAACGTCGGCATCCAGGGCAGGTATAGGATGAGGGTTGCAAACATCATGGCAAGCCAATTGCCAATTGTTAATTGCCAATTGTCAATGGTCAACCTGCCGCGCTGCTGCCTCTTGATGAACCAGATCAGGACGATGGCATTGTGGGCGACGAGGATGGCAGGGAAGAAGTAATGGGTGTAGAGGCCGGCAACGGCCGTTGCCACATACGCCACAAACAGCGTCAGCCGTAGCCTGTAAGCCGCATTCCGAAATCCAAAATCCAAAATCCGCAATAAGAGAACGGTGGCGAGCGTCGCCAGCAGCCCCAACAAGGCATACATTCGCGCTTCCTGGCTGTAGTAGATGAGCGGGGGGGAAACGGCCGTTAACAAACCCACCAGGAATTGACGATTGACGATTGACGATTGACGATTTTTCGCCAACGCAATGGCAAGGGGCACAATCAGCACTCCGGCAAAGGCGGAAAGGGCGCGGAGGGCGAATTCCGTCTCGCCCAGGGGTTCGCGCCAGCCGCGCAGGAGCAGGTAATAGAGCGGCGGGTGGATGTCGCTGGCTGTACCCTCGATAATGAGGCGGATGGAACGTTCGCTCAGGCGGGCGCTGTTTCCTTCGTCATTCCAAAAGGATTGGGCGTCCAGATTGTGGAAGCGCAAAAAAGTCGCCAGCCACAGCAAAAGGATGACCGGGGCGAGTTTTTTCAACCGCGGAGAGCGTGGAGGGCGCGGAGGCAAAGCAGTCAAGGTGGTCTTTAGTCGTTTAGTCTTTAGTCGCGGGTTTTGGCGCTAAGGCCAACAGCAGGGCGAAGAAGAGAACGGCGCTGCTGAGAGTGAAGAGGAAGGGCCGCGCCCGGTCCCAAAGGTATAACCAGCCCGGCGCGGGTTCCACAACCGGGTCGCTGCTGGCATATTCGGCAACGGCCGTGAAGACGGGCAGCGGTGTAAAATCCGGCTCCATCATGCGGAAGTAATACCAGGATTCGCCCATCTCCCAATCGGCCGGCCGCTTGAAGAACCAGATCGCGTTCACCCCCACCCAGGGCCATTCGCGCTGCTGTCGCTGATACGCCTCGACGGTGTACCGCGCCTGCTCCTCCAGCGTCACCCGGCCAAAGGTGGCGGGCAATTCTTCCGGGACGGTGTTCCAGCCCATCTCGCTGATCCAGATCGGCTTGGCGGCGTCGCCGTTGCGCACCATCAGGTCGCGCAGGAAGCGGTTGTGGGCGTAGTTGATCACCGTCGGTCGGCTGCGCCGGTCGGTGGCCCCGGACCAAAGACCGTAGCCCTGGGCGGAGAACACGTCGAAGCAGTCGCCCGCCCCGGCGTTGTACATCCGTTGCAGGAAGATGAGGTCGTTCATGTGACGGCCGTCCATCGCCAACGTCGGCGTCAGGGCGGCGGCCAGGACAACGGCGTCGGGATTCACTTCTTTGACGCGCCGGTAGCCCTCGCAAAGCAGTTCGGTGAACGCTTCCGGGTCTACGTCCCGCAGCCCCCACTCCTCGTTGCCGTTCGGCTCGTTCCAAAGCTGGTAATAATGGATGCGTCCCCGGTAGCGGTCGGCGACGGCGGCGGCGAAGTCGCCAAAATCGGCGAAGTCGTCGGGCGGGGCGTAAGTGCCGATGGTGTTCGTCAGCGCCCGCGTCCAGGCGGGCGGGTTGCTGAGGCGGGCGATGATCCGGATGTCGTGCTGCTCGGCCAGGTCCACGATGTTGTCATATTTGGCCCAGGCGTCTACCACGCCGATGGCCTCGACGTTGCGCCGGTCTTCAAAGTCGCCTTTGCCGTGAATTTCAATGTCTTCCCAGGTGAATTCCTGGCGGATGGCGCGGAATCCAGCGTCGCGCAGCAGGCGCAGGCTCTCGGCTCGCTTTTCCGGCTCTACTTCTTGTTGGAGGAAGGTGTTGGCGGCGAAGGGGGAAACGGCCGTTACCCCCATGTCCGCATTCGGCTGCAACACAGGCTGGGGGCGGATGGCCGTGTTCAGCCAATGGACCACCCCACGAAGCTGCGCCGGAAGGTTCTCCTCCCCGGTCAGCTCATACAACGACAGGGTGGGCGGCAGCAGCGCAAGCAACAAGAGCAGCGCCGCCCCGCCCACCACAATTTTCCAGACAACCGGCAGGCTTATCGTTTTCATAGGCGGGAGATTATATCCCAACCAGGACCGGGGCGCAGAACGGCCGTTTGCCTAAAACGGAAACACCAATGGCAATACCAGCACTGTCACCACCAAAGCGATAAAAATAAGCGGCACACCCACCTTGATGTAATCCGCAAAGCGATACCCGCCCGCCCCCATCACCAGCGTGTTCGACGGCGAGGCAACTGGCGTAGCAAAAGCCATCGAAGCGGCCACCGCCACCGCCATCAAAAAGGCATGTGGCTGTACGCCCATCGTATGCGCTGCCGCCAACGCCACCGGAGCGACCACCACCGTCGTCGCCGTGTTGGAGATAAACTGAGTGAACAGCGAGGTGAGCAAGAAAAGACCCGCCAGAATTGCCATCGGGCCATATTGACCGAAGACATTGATCAAACCGTCGGCCGCCAGGGCGATTAGCCCCACTTTTTGCAGAGCGGTACTCATCGGAATCATCCCGGCAATAAGGACGACACTCTTCCAATCAATCGCCTGATACGCCTCATCCATCGTCAGGCAGCCAGTCAGGATCATCACCAAACCGGCCGCCAACGCCACCGTCACCAGCGGGAAGACCTCGCCAATCATCATGACCAACATGCCTAGCAGCACAATCAGAGCGATCATCGCTTTGCGCTTTTTCGGCAGATAGAGCATCTGCTCCGGCTGCCCCATCACCACAAAATCGCGCCGCTGATCGCGTAGGGCGATGATGTCCTTCCAACGCCCTTGCACCAGCAACGTATCGCCAAATTGCAACTTATGGTCGCGGATGATCACTTCCCCTTTTCCGCCGGGCGAGTTGATTCCGAGGACGTTCAGCCCATACGCCTGGCTAAAGCGCGTCTCGACCAGGGTCTTACCGATGATGCCCGAACGTGGGGGCAGCAAAATCTCGGCCACCCCAACCTCTTCGTTGATCCGCGAATCGGCCCCATTGCCTCCGTTCAGACTCACGTCAGACTGCACGCCGAGGCTCCAAACGGCCGCCGCGTGCCCAACGTCCCGCGCCTCACCCTGCACCACCAGGATGTCGTCTGTTTCCAGCACGGTTGTCGCTTCAGGGGGGATGGAGCGTCGTTTTACCTCGCCATTCACCTTTTGTTCGTCATTGCGCGGGCGCACGATGCGCAACGCCGGTCGAGGTTCCTCGCGGCGCAAAATCTCCAACACAGTGACGTGGTATTGATCGCCCAGGTGCGATTCGGCCAACGTCTTGCCGATCAGCCGGGACCAGAGGCGGACGCGCAAATGGAACAGATTGTCAGGTAGGCGGTAGCGTTCCACCATCTCGTCGGTGGATTCTAGCGTCTGTTCGCGCTCCACTTTTTGCCGTTCCGGTAACAATTTGCGCCCGATAAAGAGCATGTAAATGGCCCCTGCCGCCACGAGCATCAGGCCAACCGGGGTGTAGCTGAAGAAGGTGAAGGGTCTGTATCCCGTCTCTTGCAATAGCTCGCTGGCGATGATGTTGGGCGGCGTACCGATCAGGGTGACAGCCCCGCCAAGCAGGGAGCCATATGCCAGTGGGATCAGCAGCCGCGATGGGCTGATTTTTGCGGAACGGGCCAGAATGATGACGGCCGGCAGCAACACCGCCACCGTGCCGGTGTCGCTCATAACGCTAGAGAGCAGGGCGACGGCCAGAATCAGGACGATGGTCAATCGCCTCTCGTCGGTCCCGGCGATGGCCAGGACGCGCCGGCCGATCATGCCTGCCAGCCCCGTCTGCATCACCGCCCCCCCAACGACAAACAGGGCGACAATGGTGATAACGGCCGTGTTGGAAAAGCCGGAAATCGCCTCGGCCGGGGTCAGGATGCCAACCAACATAAGCGACACCACCACGCCAATTGCCACCACGTCTACCCGCAGCCATTCTGTCAAAAAGAGAACTATCGCAGTCAGTAGAATGCCTAGGACAAGCCAGGCCTGGATATCCATAAAAACTCCTGTCATTGGTGGCCGGTGGCCGGTGGCTAGTCTCTGGTCTTTGTGACCCGCCACCGGCAACCGGCCACTGGCAACCAATCCAATTGTGAAAATTTTATCAATCGGGCATTATAGCTGATGTGAGCGTGGGGCGTAATAGGCAGATCGTCGCAAAGGCAAAGGTGACGGCTGGTACAGTTGTCTGTAAAATCTTTCTCTTATGAGCGAAAAGCGTCTGTTGACAGCTATCCTGGGCCTGTTTGTCATCTTGGGCCTGACTTATGCCCTCACCACTCCGGTCTTTGAAGCATCTGATGAGTTGTGGCATTACCCAATGATACAACATTTGGGCAATGGCAACCCCTTGCCGGTGCAGGTGTTCGATCCGGCGCTGGCCGGTCCCTGGAACCAGGAGGCGAGCCAGCCCCCACTTTATTACTACCTCGGCGCGGCGCTAACGTTTTGGATTGATACCTCGGACATGGCGGAGGTGCGCTGGCTGAATCCGCACGTAGACAATGGCATTATCACGTCAGACGGCAATATCAACCTGACCATCCACGATCCGGCGTGGTCGCGCTGGCAGGGGACGCTGCTGGCGGTTTACATCGTGCGCGTTTTTTCGGTGTTCCTGGGGGCGGGGACGGTGTGGTTGACCTATTTGATTGGGAAAACGGCCGTTCCCCATCGCCCCGAAATTCCTCTCGGCGCCGCCGCTATCACCGCCTTTCTCCCCATGTTCCTCTTCATCAGCGGGGCCGTCAACAACGACAACCTGGCCATCATGCTGGCGTCTCTGGCGGTCTGGCTGATGGTACGGGCGATCAGCTGCCAGTTGCCAGTTGCCAGTTGCCAGTTGTCGGCCACCGGCCACCGGCCACCGGCCACCGGCCAATGGCTCCTCCTCGGCGCGGTGATCGGGCTGGCGATTTTGACCAAGCAAGGGACGTTCGCCCTACTGCCGTTGGCCTGGGGGACGCTGTTCGTGGCGGGTTGGCTGCGAGAGATGGATCCGGCCAGCCGTTCCCACCCCTTTGGTGGAAGAGCGAGAGAAGGCGAAC
>CAYONK010000235.1:0-1789 GCA_964405285.1 uncultured Ardenticatenaceae bacterium | reverse complement strand
GCTTTGCTCATCTTGCCGCCGGTGGTGGCCATTGCCGGGTGGTGGTATTACCGCAACATCGTCCTTTATGGCGATTTTTTGGGCTGGAATGCCTTCATCGCCGTGTTAGGGCAGCGAGCGCAGCCGGCCTCGCTGGCCCAATTGTGGAGCGAACGGCACGGCTTTATGATGTCTTATTGGGGTCTGTTCGGCGGCGTCAACGTGCCTATGGCCGGTTGGGTTTACACAATTTTAAACGGAACGCTGCTGGCGGCGCTGGTGGGTGGGGTGATTTTTGCCCGGCAAGAGCTGCGCCGCTGGCGGCGGGAGATCGGCGTCTGGTCCTGGCGGCCGTTCCCCCTCATGAACAGTATCCTCTATTTTGTGGCCAGCCGCTTCACCCTGGTGGTCTGTCTGCTGCTGGTGATGGCGGTCGTCTTTGGGTTGGTGCAGTGGGCGACAACCACCTGGTCGTCGCAGGGGCGGCTGGTCTTCACGGCCATGTCCGCCTTGAGCGTGCTGCTGATCACCGGGTTGGTGGGGTGGCTGCCATCCGGTCTGGCGCGCCTGGTGGCGGGCGGTTTGGGCGGCTTTATGTTTGTCGTGGCGGCGCTGGCTCCCTGGCTTTGGATTCAACCGGCTTACCGCCTGCCGGTCTACGCCGCGCCACCGGCCAACAGTGGCGTGGTGTTTGGCGAGGCGTTGCGGTTGGTGGGCTACTCATTCGAGCCAACGGCCGTTTCCCCCACCACCGACCTCTGGCTCACCTTAGAATGGGAAGCGCTCGCTCCACTGGATCGAGATTGGAGCGTCTTCGTCCACCTGAACGACCCCGTCCTGGGCTACCCCATCGCCCAACGGGATATGTACCCCGGTCAGGGATTGCTGGCGACCCGTCTGTTGGAGCCGGGCCAACGCCTTGTCAATCGCTACCGGCTGGCCGTGCCGGGAACGGCCGTTGCCCCCGCCGATCTGGAACTGGCCGTCGGCCTCTATGACTACACCACCTGCCCCGCCTGCCAGCGGCTGCCCATCAGCGATAGCGCCGGGGCAGCGACCAACGGCGAGGCCGCCATCCTGGGGCAACTCCCCCTGGCGGCTACCGCCGGGGAATACCCCAATCCGACCCTGGTCAATTTTGGCAACGAGGTGGATTTGATCGGTTTCAGCGCCGATCCGCGCCGCGCCCGGCCGGGTGAGACGGTGGAGGTGACGCTGTATATGCGGGGGAAACGGCCGTTATCCACCGACTACAGCTTCTTCGCCCAAATCGTCAATCTGGAAGACACCACCCGCTACGCCGGGCAAGACCTGGCCCCGCCCCTGCTGCGCACCAGCGAATGGACCCCCGGCGACGTGCAGCGCGTCACCCTCTCTCTCACCCTGGCCGACAACGCCCCGACCGGCGTCTACCCACTCATCGTCGGCCTCTACACCCAAACCGACGGGCAATTCCGGCGGCTGCAACTTGTCACCCCCAACGGCCGCATCACCCAAGAGGATTTTCTGCTGCTAACCCCCATTCGGATAGAGGAATAACCTGAATTACGGGGCGACGCGAACCGGGCTAAAACCGACCGCATCCAGATAAACCGTCCCAGCCGTCTCGCCGGCGAATGAGAAACGGATCGTCTGAATCTGTTCCGGGCGGAGCGCCGGGTTGGCCGCCTGGAAAGCGGCGAGCGGTAGGGTGTAACTTTGCAGCACCACTTCCTCCGGTGCGATTTTGGCGGGGAAACCGGTCAGACCGGCCAGCCAGCCGACCTTCACCAGGTGGGCGGGCAGCGGAGGCAGAATGGGGCCAAAATCG
>CAYONK010000234.1:3991-7246 GCA_964405285.1 uncultured Ardenticatenaceae bacterium | reverse complement strand
CCACATCATGGGGCACAGCATGGGCGGCTTCATCGCCCAGGAGATCGCCCTGAGCTACCCGGAGACGGTGGACAGGCTCATTCTCGCCTCCACCAACTTCGGCGGGCCGCGCCACATGCCCATCACCCAGGAGGCGATGGCCGTGCTGCTGGATGTGACCAGCGACCCGGTGACCCGCTTCAAGAATGGCCTGGTCGTCAGCACCGCCCCCGGCTGGAGCGAAAACAACGCGGCGATGATTGACGAATGGCTCGCCTGGCGCGTCGCCAATCCCATCAACCCGGCCGCCTATCAGGCGCAAATGGCGATTGGTCTGGGGCTGCTGGCCGAGGCGTCCTGCTTTGAGAACAAACTGCCGGCCGTGCAGGCGGACACCCTCATCCTCTTTGGGGCGCACGACAAAGTTGTGCCGCCGGGCAACGCCGACCTGCTGGCGGCCAAACTCCCGCGCAGCCAGGTCCACATCCTGCCAAACGCCGGGCACTTCTTCCCCATCGAAACACCGGAAAAGGCAAACCGGGTGATTGTTGAGTTTTTGAGTGGTGGTTAGAGATTAGAGAATGGAGATTGGAGATTGGAGAGTGCGAGTCGCTTAATCTCCAATCTCCAATCTCCCCACTGGAGGAGCATATGAAAGTACGAAAATTAGGCCGAGGGGTGGCTGTCGTGGGCGTGGGGATGAGCCAGTTTGGCGCGTTCCCCGGCAAGACGACGCGCGACCTGTTTGTGGAGGCGTTTTTGGAGATGATTGGCGCGGTGGATAAGGGGCTAGACCCCAATGACATCGAGGCGCTGTTCATCGGCAATTACAGCAGCGAACTGTTTGAGGGGCAGGGACACACCGCCCCGATCATGGCCGATTGGGTCGGGCTGACGCCGCGCCCGGCGACCCGCATCGAGGATGCCTGCGCCAGCAGCGGCGTGGCTTTGCGCCAGGGCATCATGGCGGTGGCCTCTGGCTTGCATGATATGGTGCTGGTCGGCGGCATCGAAAAGATGACCGACCGCCCCATCGCCGAAGTGACCGATGCGCTGGCAACGGCCGCCGACATGCTCTATGAGATTCCGGCCGGTTTCACCTTCCCCGGCTTTTACGCGGCGATAGCCTCGGCTTACATGCACAAATATGGCGCGTCGCCGGAGGCGCTGATGCGCGTGGCCCTGAAAAATCACGACAACGGTGCCTTGAACCCCAAAGCGCAATTCAACCAGACCATCGCCAATGTGATGGCGGGTAAACGGCGCAGCGCAGAGAAGAAAGGGCTGCCTGTACCCGAATGGGCCGATGAGATGGCCTTTTTGCGCGACGATCGGGCGAATCCGATGATTGCCTGGCCGCTGCGCCTGTTTGACTGCTCGCCGGTGACAGATGGGGCAACGGCCGTTCTCCTCGTCGCCGCCGACATTGCCAAACAGTTCACCGACGACCCGATCACCATCATCGGCAGCGGGCAGGCCAGCGACACCGCCTTACACGGCCGTTCCGACCTCACCAGCATCGCCAGCGCCAAAGCCGCCAGCCAGATGGCCTACCAGATGGCCGGTATCACCCCCGCCGACGTCAAAATCGCCGAAGTCCACGACTGCTTCACCATCGCCGAAATTCTGGCGACCGAAGACCTGGGCTTCTTCGCCCCCGGAACCGGCCACGAAGCGGCCGAAGAAGGGCTGACTGCCCGGCACGGCCCCAAGCCAATCAACACCTCTGGCGGCCTCAAATCCAAAGGCCACCCCGTCGGCGCGTCCGGCGCGGGGCAGGCGGTGGAAATCTTCAAGCAAATGCGCGGCCAGGCCGGCCCCCGCCAGGTAGACCGCGACGTAGACCTGGCCCTGACCCATAATGTGGGGGGAACGGGGCAAACGGCCGTTGTGCATATTTATGAGAGGAGATAGTGCAGTAGTGCAGTAGTGCAGTAGTGCATGAGTGCATGAGTGCATGAGTGCATGAGTGCATGAGTGCATGAGTGCATTCACGACAGCGCCTTCCCACTCATACACTCATACACTTATACACTCACATACACTTATACACTTATACACTTCCGCACTAATAAAAAACTATGAACGAAAGACCTTTTACAGAACATTCTTTTCAGGCCTTCTTGCGCGAGGGCAAATTGATGGGAACGCGCAGCCGGGCGACGGGCAAGGTGTACGTGCCGCCGCGCCCGCTGGACCCGGAAACCCACAACAGCGACATGGAGTGGGTAGCCTTATCGGGCAAGGGGACATTGGCGGCGTTCACGGCCGTTTTCATCGGCCCCACCGCCATGGTAGAAGCGGGCTACGACCGCAAAAACCCCTACATGAGCGGCGTCGTCCAACTGGCCGAAGGGCCAATGATCAGCGCCCAAATCCTGGGGCTGGACGCCGCCCACCCGGACGTAGCCATGATTGGCGCACCCCTCAGCGCCACCTTCATCCAGCGCGGCGAAGGCGAAGCGGCCCGGACCTACCTGGCTTTTCAAGCATAAGTAGGGCGATTTTACAAAATCGCCCTACAGACAAACGGGAACGAGAGACCGGAGGAAACTATGTGAAAATGGCAAAGACAACTCGTTGAGTCTGCCGAAAAAGGTCGCGCAAAGACGCAGAGGCGCAAAGTTTCCAGAGTAAAAATCTGCGAAATCTGCGGTTTTTTCGGGAGAGTCACTCATTCGCAATCCGAAATCCAAAATCCAAAATTAACCGGAGGAAAGAACATGTTAAAACGTCGTCATCTCTTATTCACCCTATTAGCCGCCCTGATGGTCCTGGCGCTCGCCCTGGTCGCTTGCGGCGGCGAAACGCCAACCGAGACTCCCCCGCCAACTCAGGCGCCGGCCGTCCTGCCAACCGCCAACCCGACCGATGTGGCCGCCGCCGAACAGCCAACCGAACAACCTGGCGGTCTCTCCTGCGCCGATCCCGTCAAAGTCGGCCTGATCACCGACGAGACCGGCGCGCTGGCGATCTATGGCGCTCACATCATGCGCGGCTTCCCACTCGGCATGGAATACGCCACCGGCAGCGAAGGTGTCGAGAGCGGCGCCTACACCAGCTACACTCTGGACGGCTGCGAATTCCAGGTCTACGTCCGCGATGACCAGAGCAACCCGGAAACCACCGCCACCGTCGCCCGCGAACTCATTGAGACCATCGGCGTAGACATCCTGGTTGGCACAGTTAGCTCCGGCGCGACGGCCACCTTGCAAGAACTGGCCCGCGAGAACCAAATCCCGCTCATCGTCGCCCCGGCCGCCGCCAACGACATCA
>CAYONK010000234.1:0-3891 GCA_964405285.1 uncultured Ardenticatenaceae bacterium | reverse complement strand
GATGGCTTCCGGCTTCGTGGACAACGTCGTCATGCCCGCCTTCTTCTCCAACGCCGTCGGCCAGACCAGCGGCATCCTCTACCATTACACCGCCCCAGACAACCCGATCAACGATTGGCTGGTGGAAAATACGGTAGACCGCTTTGGCGTGCCGCCTGACCTGTTCGACGCCGATGGCATGAACGCGGCCATCATGCTGGTGGAAGCGGTCAAGAAAACGAATGGCGACACCAGCGCCCCGGCGCTTCTGAATGCGATGGAAGGGATGGAGTTCGAGGGGCCAAAGGGCAGAATTTACATCCGCCCGGAAGACCATGTTGCCATCCAGGATATGTACATTGTCGAACTGACCAACGTCACTGACCCGGAATTCCGCTTCTTTGACCTGGTGAAGACGACCCGGCCGAATGTGCCTTGCCTGCTGCCGGAAGCGCTGCAAGACCGCTGCGGCAGCTTGCCGATTGGTTCGCTGGGCGACATTTCCCAGGCGACTGCCCCGGAACCAGTTGTGGCGGATGAGGCGGGAACGGCCGTTTGCGCCAACCCTGTCAAAATCGGCCTCATCACCGACGCGACCGGCGCGCTGGCGATCTACGGCGCCCACATCCTGCGCGGCTTCCCGCTTGGTCTGGAATACGCTGCCGGTGCTGCGCCAGAGATCGTTTCCGCGAACCAATGGAAATTCCAACTCGACGATTGCCCCATCGAAGTCTTTGTGCGCGACGACCAGAGCAACCCAGAAACCACCGCCACCGTTGCCCGCGAACTGATCGAGGTCGAAGGCGTAGACATCCTGGTTGGCACAGTTAGCTCCGGCGCGACGGCCACCCTGCAAGAACTAGCCCGCGAGAACCAAATCCCGCTCATCGTCGCCCCGGCCGCCGCCAACGACATCACCGGCGTCGCCTTCAACGAATACACCTTCCGCACCAGCCGCAACAACTACCAGGACGCCGTCAACATCTGCGAATATCTGACCGAGGAATACAGCACCTTCGTCCAGATTGCCCCCGACTATTCCTTTGGTTATGGTGGGGCGCAAGCCTTCCGCGACGCCTGCACCCTCTTCGGCGGGGAATTCGTCGCCAACGACATCTTCGCCCCGGCCGACACCACCGAATTCACCCCCTACATGGAACAAATCCTGAACTCTGGGGCCGAAGCCTTCCTGGTCACCTGGGCGGGCGGTGGCTTTGTGCCGATGATGCAGTCGGCCAACGAGTTGGGCGTTTTCGACGAAATGGCGATGGCTTCCGGCTTCGTGGACAACGTCGTCATGCCCGCCTTCTTCTCCAACGCCATCGGCCAGACCAGCGGCATCCTTTACCATTACACCGCCCCGGACAACCCTGTCAATGATTGGCTGGTGGAAAATACGGTAGCCCGCTTTGGCGTACCACCTGACCTGTTCGACGCTGATGGGATGAACGCCGCCCTGCTCGTCGCGGCCGCGCTGCGCCAGACTGGCGGCGACGCCAGCGCGCCAGCCCTCCTGTCAGCCATGGAAGGCATCGAATTTGCCGGGCCGAAGGGCCTCATCTACATCCGGCCGGAGGACCATGTCGCCATTCAGGATATGTACATCGTCAGACTGACCAACGTCACCGACCCGGAATTCCGTTTCTTTGAACTGGTCAGCACCACCCGGCCGAATGTGCCCTGCCTGCTGCCAGAAGCGCTGCAAGACCGCTGCGGCGATCTGCCGATTGGTAGCCTGAGCGGGCAATAAACAGTGAACAGTGAACAGTGAACAGTGAACAGTAGAACGTGTCACGCACTGTACACTATATACTGTTCACTGTTCACTGAACCGGAGAAGCCTATGGCGAACAACATCATTCTGGAAACGCGGGAGTTGCGCCGGGAGTTTGGCGCGTTGGTGGCGGTGGACGATGTGACGATGCAGGTGAAGGCTGGCTCGTTCCATTCCATCATTGGGCCAAATGGGGCGGGCAAGACGACGCTGTTTAACGTTCTCAGCGGCAACCTGCCGCCGACAAGCGGCCAGGTCATCTTCAAGGGGAAGGACATCACCCGCCTGCCGGTGCATCGCACGATCCATTTGGGGATCGGCCGTTCTTTCCAAATCACCAATATCTTCCCCAACCTGACGGTGATGGAGAATATCCGGCTGGCTTGTCAATCGTTGGGGGCAGACAACTTCAAGTTCTTCCGTTCCCATCGCGCTTTTCGCCAGTATGAGGAGCGGGCCTGGGCGGTGATGGAGCAGGTGGGGCTGAGCGAACGCGCCCTGATGCTGGCGCGCACGCTGCCGCATGGCGACCAACGCAAGTTGGAACTGGGCATGATCCTGGCCCCGGACCCGGAAGTGCTGTTGTTGGATGAGCCGACGGCCGGTATGGCCTCCGAACAAGTGCCGGAACTGATGGCCCTTATCCGCGAGATTCAGGCGGCCGGGAACAAAACAATCATGCTGGTGGAACACAACATGAACGTCGTCATGAGCGTTTCCGACACGATCACGGTGATGCACCACGGCGCGGTTCTGGCGGAAGGCTCTCCAACGGAGATTTCGGCCAACGAGACGGTGCAGAAAGCCTACCTGGGCGCGCTGTATCAATAGACATATCGGGAATAAGCATTTATCCGCAGATTCACGCAGATTCCACAGATTTTTTCTGCTCAATCTGCGAAATCTGCGGATTGATATTTTGACATAAGGTCAATCCCAATAATGTCTAATGATGCAAGCGATCTTTTCAGACCTGATACCATAGCGCGGCGATGAAAATCGGTTAAGAGATTGTGTACCAGGTCGGTGAGCGGAATCAACGCTTTCTGGTTGAATAGAAACCGCCTCTGTTTGCACGTTTTTGCGCAAAAATAAGGCATAAGGGATATTTCGCTCAAAATGAACCATGCCCTAATCCCCAATCCCTAATCTCCAGCCGCTGACATCGCGTCTGGCTGCGATTTGTGGCACAATTGTGCCATGTTGAACAACACCCTGACTGAAACGGGCGGCGATTGGCGCGAACGAGTCGCCGAATTGCAGAAACTGGTCGCCCAGGCCCAAACCGAACTGATTGACGCGGAAACAGAGATCGCCGACCGGCTGGCAGCGATCAACGCCTTTGAATTTAAGCTGCGCGCCGCCACCGCCCATCTGGTCGCCCGGCTGGACAAGCTGGAAGCGGAAATTCGCGGCTACCGGCAAAAGCTGCGCAGTCTGGCCGACGATTGGCGCGACGCGCCGCACAAATCGGGCGGCTGGTCGGTGGACGACGTGGAAGATGTGGCCGGGGGAGCCGGACCGCAGGCGTCGGGCAAGTTCCGCTACCGGGCGGCTGCGCCGGAGAGCGCGCCGCAAGAGTTGGACGAAGACACCGGGGCGGAGTTGAAGCAGTTGTACCGCCAGTTGGCTCGCCGTTTTCACCCCGATTTGGCCCTGGATGGGGCTGACCGCGACTACCGCACCCAGTTGATGATGGCGATCAACGCCGCCTACGCCGCCCACGATCTGGAAAAGCTGCGCCAGTTGGCTCTGGAGCCGGATTCGGCTGGGGGGATAGACTTGAGCAGCGCCAGTCAACTACTTGCTGAGGCGTTGTGGCGCGAGTTGGAGCGCTGTCGGCGACGATTGGCGGAATTGAAAGAGGAGATGGATCGGCTGGAGAAGCATAAAAGCGCCCGGCTGATGCGTCAGGCGGAACAGGCGGAGCGGCAAGGGCGCGACTGGCAGGCGGAGATGCAGGCGCAATTGCGCGAGCAGATCACCCGCAAGATGGTGGAGAGAGACGTGTTGCAGCAAGAGGTGGAGTTTAACGAGGGCATGGCCTCAGAGCTAGATGGGGACGCTTTTGCTGACGCGGTCTGGGATTTTAGCCTGGAGTATGCGTATGATGAGGACCCGGAAACGGCCGTTGAGGA
>CAYONK010000233.1:0-7294 GCA_964405285.1 uncultured Ardenticatenaceae bacterium | reverse complement strand
CTTCTCGCGCTCCTTGCAGCAGCAGCACGTCATCTGCTCGCAGGCGGGTGTCTGGTAGATTGGCGTAACGCGCCCGGCCGTCCCGTTGAATAGCCAGCACGTTGGCGCGATATTGGCGGCGCATTTGCGCCTGGAAAAGCGTCTGACCAATGAGGGCGGCTTTGGGCGCCAGCCGGACCTCAGCGACTTCCAGGTCGCGCGATGCCATTTCGCGCAATTCCGGCGAACTCTCTTCGATGAGAAAGGGGGGATCGGCGCCTAATTCGGCCACCGCTTCTTGCTGTCCCTGCACGATCAGGCGGTCGCCGGGTTGCAGCAGTTCGGTGGGCGACGGAGCCAACTGAGTCTGGCCGTTGCGCAGGATGGCGACGACGTTGAGGCGGAGGGCGGAGCCTAAGCGGCTGTCGGCCAGACTTTGGCCGACCAGGGGGGAATCTGCGGGGAGGTGGATGGTGAAGAGGCGTTCGCCCAGGTGGTATTGATCGGTTAAATCGGCGGCGGAGTGAACGGCCGTTTCCCGCACCGGATCCCGCGCCGGCAACAAATGACGCCCGATCAACACCATGTAGACCACCCCCGCCAGCAGTAGGGTCAGGCCCATGGGGGTGAAGTCGAACATTTGAAAGGCGGGCAGGCCGAAGCCCCGCGCCGCCTCGCTCACCAGCAAGTTAGGCGGCGTGCCAATCAACGTTGTCAGCCCGCCGAGCAGCGAACCGAGGGCCAGGGGCATCAGCAGGCGGGAGGCATTTCGGCCGGTGCGCCGGGCGATGTCTAGCACCACCGGCAGCATCATCGCCGCCACGCCCACGTTGTTCATCACCGCCGACAACACCCCGGCCGTCAGCATAATCACCACAATCAGCCGCGCCTCGCCCGCCCCGGCCAGGCGCAAGACCTGCCGCCCCAGCACCCCGGCGATGCCCGTCAACGACAACCCGGCGCTGATGATGAACATCGCCCAGACGGTCACCACGGCCGGATTGCTGAAGCCGGAGAGCGCCTGCGCTGGTGTCACCAATTCGGTGACGGCCAGCAAACTCAGCACCAACAGCGCCACCAAATCCATCCGCAGCTTCTCTGTAACGAACAGGATGATGGCCAACAATAAAATCAAAAGCACCAGGATGATGGAAGGCGTCATATCAGTTTCACCGCATTGTGAGGTTAGAGGTAGAGATTGGAAATTGGAGATTAGGGATTGGAGCCAATCTCTACTCTTCAGTCTCTAGTCCAATCCGCCCAGCCAGGTAGCGCAGGCTGAACAGCAGCGCCAGGGCGAGCAGGAGTACCCGGTCGAAGTGGAAAGGGATGGACAGCCAGCCGACCAGGGGCAAGGCCAGCGAAGCGGCCAAAACCAAAACCAGGAGACGGCCGATCCGGGCGCGGATCAGACCGGGCGCGTCAGCGACGTGGACGTTTGGTTGGCCCAAACGGCCGTTTAGCACGCTCAAATCCCAGGTCACCAGCAGCCCAACCAGGCCAGCATAGGCTGGCAGCCCGTCTGGCCGGGCTGCCCAAAGCGCCCAGGCCGCCGCCAGCGCCAGCAGCGCGGCCAGGCCATCCGGCGCGCCCGGCCAACGACGGCCGTCTTGGGCCAGCCAGAGCAGCCACAACCCGGCCAGAAGAAGAACGAGGATGACGCCGGAGGGAGAAACGGCCGTTGCCATTCCCCAGCCGATCAACAGCCCGGTCAGGCCCACCAAAGCAAACAGCAGCAGTTTCAAATGGGGTAGGGTCATCAGCCTCCGGGTCGGGTTAGCCAGGTCACGCGCAAACGGGAGGCGGCAACCTGATCAAACGGCTCGGTCGTGTCCCAATCCAATACAAAAATACCCGCCTGCCGCAGTTGGCGCAACAGCAACTGCCGTTCCAATTGGGCCAGTCGCGCCGCATAAGCCACCTCCGCCTTTGCGCCCAACCGGGCCGCAGCAAAAGCCAACGGATTCGGCGAAACCACCAAAACCTGGTAGCCCAAAGCGCGCAGTCGCTGCAACACCGGCGCGTCGTCCGGCAGCAGCGGGCTGACAAGGATGATCTGCGATTTGGCCGGGAATAACTGCGTTGGCAGGCTGCGCAATTCGGCGAATGCCTGGCTTTGCCCCAGGCGGGCGCGGGAGAGAGATTGCAAAATCCGCTCTCGTTGCAGCTTGCCGTAGCCCGGCAAGGTGTAATCCACCGTCTCGCCATAAATCAACAGCGCCACCCGGTTGCCCTGGGTGATGAAGGCATCGGTCAGGTACATGGCGGCGGACAGGCTCTCTTCAAGCAGCCCGCCGCTGCCGGTGAGCCAGTTGCTTGCCTGCCGCGCATCTAAAATCAGCCCCACGTCGGCCACCCGCTCTTGCTCAAACTCGTTGGTGTAGAGGCTGTCCTGATGGCGGGCGCTGCTCGGCCAGTTGATCCGGCGCAGCGTGTCCCCGGCGCGATAGGGGCGCACGCCGAAAAAGTCGGTCCCTTCGCCGCCGACGCGGGCGGGGATGTTGCCGGAATAAATGCGGGTGCGGCGCGGCTGGATGGCGACCTGGCGCAGCGTGCGGCGCGATGGGGCCATGTAAGCGAAGAATTGGCTGGCTACCGGCTGGAAGCCGCGCCAGGAACGCGCCCCCCAATGACCCCAGGTCATCATCTCTACATCGGTGAATTGATGGATGCCGCGTGAGGCGCTGACGGTGTAGCTAAAGTGGTAGCTGGCCCCGGCCGGCAGCGACAGCCGGTGATGATTTTGCCCTTCTACCAGTTTCATGCCCTCCGGCAGCCGATCGTGCAGTTCCAGCTCGGCGAGGGCCGCGCCCTGGTTGGTGAGGCTGAGGGTGACGGTGATCGGCGTTTCGGCCGGGGCGCGGGTCGGGTCCAGGCTGCGTTTGATGAGCAATTGTGGCGCAACCGGCGGAGCGAGCAGCCCGGCAATGAGGTAGAGAAGGAAGGGCAGGGCGGCGAGTAGCAGCAGACTATCGCGCGCGTACAACCCGCCGAGCACCAGGGTGAAGAGGATAAGGCCAAGCGACCAGGCGTGGCGGGTGATGGCGGCGTGACGGGCGAAGGCGTGGCGCATCTCAGGGCTGCTCCCATAGCTGGCCGAGGGGATGTTCGGCCAGCGCCTCTAGTTCGGCCAGGGCGGCGTCCAGGTCTAGGGCGGCGAGGGCGGCGATGGGTTTGCGTTGGCGGGTGCGTTGGGCGACGCGGTGTTGGATGTAGTTGGGCACGGCGGCGTTGGCGGCGCACAAAGCTTGCAGGTTTGGGGGCAGGTGAAGTTGGCCCTGGCGGATGCGGCGTTGCAGGGAAACGGCCGTTTCCCCAAAATCCCAGGCCAACAGCGCCAACAGCACGTTTTCGATCTCCCGCGCCAACTGCCAGCGGGCATACTCGGTGCGCCGCGCTTCCGCCACCAAGCCAGCCAGCTCGAAAACCCGGTCTCGCGTCGGAGACTGCGCAGCCTCCGGCTGACGCAATTGCCGCCAAATTGTCTCCAGGGCGTTCAAAATGAGGAAGATGGCGGCGATTACCAGGGCGAACAGCAGGAAGAGGCCCCACACCACATTTTGCGGCATCTGCCGGTACAGGCGGTAGTAGTCCAGAATCGTCTCCACAATGGGCAGGAAGATGACCAGGCGGAAGAAATCCTGGATGAAGAAAGAGAGCAGCCCGGCGACCAACAAAACGGTGATGAGCGGCCAGTAACGGCGGGGGATAGGCGGGCTGCTCATGGCTGGCTGCGCTCCTCAGCCAGCCGTTGGCAGGCAGCGACGATGGCTTCCAGGCTGTCTATCGCCTGGAGTTGTTCTCGTTTGCCGGGCGTCATGCTGCCATAGCGCACCTGTTCAAAGAGGAGGGTGAGTTGGGTAACGGCCGTTTCCGGCAGTCCTGCCCGCTGCAACGTTTTGGCGAACTCGCGGGGGGTCGCCCCATCCTGGCGGCGGATACGCTGCTGCTGCGCCACCGTCTCGCTCATCTCCCGGTAGCAGCGCAAGATGACGTCGTCTAGCTGCTGCCCCTGGCGCAGTTCGGCAATGGCGGCGAAGGCCCGGTCGGAGAGTTGCTGGTAGGATAACGGCCGTTCTACCCGACGCGGCCGGCGCTGCCACAACCGATAGACCAGCCACAGCGCTCCCGCCAGAAACAGCAGCGACAACAGCCAGGTGAGCGAAGGTGGCGGCTCTGGCGTCTCCACCAGCGTTTCCAGATAATCGGCAACCGGGTCAAATTCAACTTCGATGATAGCCTCGGCCGGTTCCTCGGAGACAGTGACCTCTTCGGTATTGCCGGAAAACGCGATAAAAGCGGCAAAAACGAGAAATAGCAGCACAATCAACGCGCTAATGCTATTGTTCAACGTCAGTTTCACCAGTTCGCGCCGCGACTGGGGCGTAGAAAGCGCCAAGAGGAGCGACAGCAGCAGCGCCGCCCAAAGCGCGACCTGAATGAGGTTCCATAACCAGGGTGGGAATAACAGGCTTTCTATTTGGGGTAACTGATCCCCGCCTGAGTCTGGGATGTCCGGGAAGACGCCGCCCCTGAACTGTGCGTCGGGGAGGCTGGCAGCCAGATAGAGCAGGGCGAAAATAGATAACCCGGCTGCGGTCAGCAGCAATATGCGCCGAAGGGGGAGGGTTCTTTCAGGCATTTTGCGGAGAATATATGCCCTGCTTACTCAATTACCGGGACGGGGATGCGGCTGCCCACGTCTTCCAATACGTCGCGGGCGGCGTTGCGCTTGAGCCAGAGGTCCGGCTGCAAAATCAGCCGGTGGACCAGCGCCGGGTAGATGAAGGCTTTCACGTCGTCGGGGAGGACGAAGGAACGGCCGTTTAACGCCGCCCAGGCCCGTGCCATCTTCAACAAAGCGAGCGACCCCCGCGGGCTGGCCCCCACCGCCACCCGCTTATCCTGCCGCGTCGCCGCCACCAGCTTGACGATATATGCCTCAATATCCGGGTGGACGAAGACCTGCTCCACCCCTTCGCGCATCGCCAGCAGCGTCGCGCCGTCGGTCAATTGAGCCAGCGCCACCGCGTCTTGCCCCCGCTCCCGCCGTCGCCGCAGCATCTCCTGCTCCTCCGCCAGCGAGGGGTAGCCGACCGACAGCTTGAGCATGAAGCGGTCCAACTGCGCTTCCGGCAGCGGGAAGGTGCCTTCATACTCAATCGGGTTCTGCGTCGCCAGCACAATAAAGGGCTGCGGCAAGACAAACCGCTCCCCTTCCAGGGTGATCTGGTACTCCTGCATCGCTTCCAGCAGGGCGGATTGCGTTTTCGGCGAGGCGCGGTTGATCTCGTCCGCCAGGACGATGTGGGCGAAGAGTGGCCCGCGCCGCAGTTCAAACTGGCCGGTCGCCCGGTTCAGAATGTAGCCACCGGTGATGTCGCCCGGCAGCAAATCAGGGGTGAATTGGATGCGCTTGAAGGCGATGCCCAGGACGGCCGCGAAGCTGTTCGCCAGCAGCGTTTTACCCAGGCCGGGAAAATCTTCCAATAAGACATGCCCACCCGCCAGGATGGCCGCCATGATTTGCTTCAACAACTCCGGCTTACCGATGATGGCTTTTGCCACTTCATCTACGATTTCTTGGCCGCGCGCGGCGATCTCTTTGCTCTCCAACAGGGTTCCTCCGAAAATTGTCAATAGCGGATTGTCAATGGTCAATGGTCAATTGACGCCGCCGATGATTGTAGACAGTTCTGGAATGATGCGCCAACCGGCAAAAGGCCCGACAGCAATTCTCAATTTGGGCCTGATATTTGCATAACCAGGTTTGTTTCTATGCTTTTCACACTTAACTGTCATGCTGAGCGAAGCGAAGCATCCCTACGGCCTCGGATTTTCCAGGGGAACGGGATGCTTCGGAGGATGCTTCGACGCTGCTCAGCACAGGCTCTCAGCATGACACCTCTCTTGTTAAATTGAGAATTGCTGAAGACCCGAAGGGTTTCTGAAACCCTTCGGGTCTTGGGCCGCGTTGCGCTTTCCTTTGGCAGTGGTAGACTTTCCTTCCTGTTTGTAAGAGATGATAAAGCGCGAATTTACCCTGACGCCTCGGCGCGAAATCGCCCTTAGCGCGATCACCTTTGCCTTGATTTCCCTGGCGGTTTTGCCCGTGTTCGCCGCCGGTCTGCCGTGCAGCGACGACACCCTGCCCCATTTTTATCTCACGGTGCAATTGCTGGTCCTGGCGGAGCAAGGCGCGCCCTTCCTCCAATGGGGGCCAGACCTGATGCGCGGCTATGGTTACCCGATCATGGCCTTCTACGCGCCGCTGACCTATTGGCTGCTGGCCGCGCTGACCCTGCCCGGAGGGGACGTTGGACCAGCCATACAGTTCGCCTTTTTCCTGGCGTTGTATTTGGCCGGGCTGGGGGCGTATGCGTTGGCCCGCCGTTATGTGGGGCCGGTGGGGGCGTTGGTGGCGGGCGTGGCCTATCTTTTTTCCCCCTATTTGCTCTATGACGCCATTCAGCGCGGGGCGCTGCCGGAGACATTGGCCCTGGCGCTCATCCCCTGGGCGTTGGCGCTGGCCGACCGGGTACAGGAGCGCCCCTCCTGGCGCGGCGTCGGTCTGGGGGCGCTGCTCTTCGCCCTGACGATTCTGACTCATAATGTGCTGCCGCTGTTTGGCCTGGCGCTGGCGGGGTTGTGGGCGCTGCTGCCGCTGCGCCCCATTGCCGATTGGCGCGACTGGCTGCGGCAGGTCTGGCCCGTCATGCTGATGTTGGCCCTGGCTTTGGGGCTGACCCTCTTCTTCTGGCTGCCCACGCTCGGCGAATTGGGTTATACCCAATCCCGCCGGGATGACCCGCCGATCCGCGATTGGCCGCGCTTTGAGCAGCACCTCATCCCCCCGGCGCAGTTGATTGGCTGGCCGGATGAGCCGCCGGACCCGAATTTACTTAATCCGCCGGTGAGCCGAACGGCCGGAACCGGGCAGGTGGTTTTGGCGTTGTTGGGGCTGTGGGGCGTCGCGGTGTATCCGCATGGCGGGCGGCGTTGGCGATTGTGGTTGGTGGCGGGGCTAACGGCCGTTTCCCTCCTCCTCGCCACCAACCCCAGCTTTTGGGCCTGGGTCCATATCGGGCCGCTCAACTTCATCCAACTGCCCACCCGCTTTTTAGGCCCGGCCAGCCTGGGGCTGGCGCTGTTGGCTGGCGTGGGCGTGGAGGCGCTCTGGGCGCGGCTGCGGCGGCCGGCGGCGCAGGCGGGGCTGGTTGGGTTGGCGGGAACGGCCGTTGCCCTCTCCGGCCTCCCCTGGCTCAACTTCATCCAACTGCCCACCCGCTTTTTAGGCCCGGCCAGCCTGGGGCTG
>CAYONK010000232.1:4920-7297 GCA_964405285.1 uncultured Ardenticatenaceae bacterium | reverse complement strand
GGTCTAGGGCGGGGGGGGGGGGGTATAACGGCCGTTTCACCAACCCCTCCCGTATCTCCACCCCCACCCCCAACGTGGCCAACGCCGGAAAATTGGGCGAAGCGAAAGCGTCGAAACCCTCCGCATCCACCTTCACCGTACGACAGCCGCGAAAGAGGCGGCTGCCAAAATACAACCCTACCTCCGGAATCACCACCTCATGGGCGGCCAACAGCAGCGCGGCGATCAGATTATTCTGCGCGTCGCTGCGGATTTCGCCCAGCGGGATTTGCGCCCCGGTGACGATGACCGGCTTCGCCAGCCCCTTAAGCATAAACGCCAGCGCTGAAGCAGTATAGGCCATCGTGTCTGTGCCATGCAGGACAATGAAGCCATCGTACTCCGGATAATTCTGGCAGATGTCGCGGGCGATGTTGGACCAATCAGCCGGGGTCATGTCCGTTGAGTCGAGAAGCGGGTCGTATTGGTGGATGACGTAATCGGGCAGATCGGAATGGCGGAAGGCGGGATTGGCCGCCATCAATTCCTGCAAATGGTTTGGGACGGGCTGGTAACGGCCGTTAACCTGCTTCATCCCAATCGTCCCTCCGGTATAGGCGATATAGACACGTTTTTTCATGGCGCAATCATATCAGACTCAGGCCAACCCCAAAAGCATTTTAGGATTGCCCGGTCAGCCGGAAATCGGTGTCGAATCGTAGCCTAATTCTTAGCTTTGCCCCTTCCAATCAGCCACTTTCGGATTAAAATGAGTGGGTTATATGGGCTGCGCCTGTCTCTTACAGACTCAGGCTTTGCCCCAGGAGGTAATGGATGTGATGAATGACGTAACTCTGGAACGAGAAGATGAAAACGGCCGTTGGCGATTCGACTGGCTGCTGCCCGCCCTTTTTCAACCGCGCCGCGCCTTCACCCGTATTGGCAGAACGGAAACGGCCGTTTGGCAAACCCCTATCTTCCTCCTCGTCGCCACCGGACTCATCCATACCCTCGTCGCCGGGGCGCTGCGGGCGGCGGCCCTGGCTGCCAACCCCGGCGCGCCCCCACCCGGCTTTGAGTATTACACCCCAGAGCAACAAGCCCAACTGCAACAGGCGATGGCCGCCACCAGCGGCCCGGTGTTCACCTACCTGCTTCCCTCCGTCGTCACCATCCTCGGCGTCTACTTCGGCTGGCTCATCCTCGGTTGGGTCATCCATCTCGGCCTCACCCTGATGGGCGGGCGCGGCAGCAGCCGTCAGGCGCTCAATGTCACGGCCTGGAGTTTGCTCCCCTTTGTCATCCGCGATGGCGTGCGCATCGTCGCCATGTGGCTCGGCGGCCAACCCCTGACCACACTCGGACTCTCCGGCTTTGCCCCGGCCGATGGCGGCAACCTGGCCATCTACCTGACGGCGCTCCTCGGTTTTGTGGACATTTACCTGTTTTGGCACGTCGCCTTGCTGCTGGTCGGCGTGCGCGCTGCCGAAAACCTCAGCCGATTCAAGGCGTGGACCATTGTGTTAGGAACCCTGTTGGCCTTCTACCTGCTGCGGGCGCTGCCAGCCCTCATCGCCGCCCAATTCAGCGGACTCTCGGTGGTGCGGCCGTTTTTCTAGGGACACTTTGTAACCATCTGAAATGGGTTCCTTTTTTGGGAGATTGGCGATTGGCGATTGGAGATAGATACTCTCCAATCGCCAATCTCCAATCGCAAAAAATAGATTTCAGGCTAATTCTCCACATCAACCAACCTTCTCCACCCCATGTCAGACTTCATCCGTGTCAGCGCCTTGCGCAAGACGTTCCAAATGGGACGACAAAAAGTCCACGCCCTGGACGACGTAGATTTAAGCGTGGCCGCCAACACTTTCTACACGGTGATGGGGCCATCTGGCTCCGGCAAAAGCACGCTGCTCTACCTGTTGGGCGGCCTGGACCGGCCCAGCAGCGGCCAGATTCACGTCGCTGGCGCTTCGCTGGAAGCGATGGATGAAAATGCCCTGGCGGTCTATCGCCGCCGGACGATTGGCTTCATCTTCCAATCGTTCAATCTGATCCCCAGTCTGTCCGCTCTGGAAAACGTGGCCTATCCCATGCGCTTCGCCGGGGTTCCTCGCCGTCGTCGCCTGGCCATCGCCCGCGATCTATTAGGCCAGGTTGGTCTGGGCGACCGGATGCAGCACAAACCGGCGGAACTGTCCGGCGGGCAGCAGCAGCGGGTGGCCGTCGCCCGCGCCCTGGTCAACGACCCGCAGCTCATCCTGGCCGATGAGCCAACGGGCAATCTGGATACGGCCAGCGGCCGGGCCATCATGAAACTATTGGCTGATTTGCAGCAAAACGGCCGTACTGTCCTCGTTGTCACCCACGATCCGCGGATGCAGGCTTACGCCAC
>CAYONK010000232.1:0-4910 GCA_964405285.1 uncultured Ardenticatenaceae bacterium | reverse complement strand
CCACCCACACCGTCTACATGCTCGACGGCCGGATCGTCAGCCAGGCGGATTACGAAGCGGCCACCTCTATCGCGCTCCAGGAGATGGAGCAGGATGAATTGTGATGAATCGAATGCGCTTACCCTTGTTCCTCTTGTTGCTATTTGGCTTGTTCGCCGTAGCCTCGTCAGGCTACGCCCAAGACGATCCCACGCCGACGCCGGTTGGAGTGCCACAGATAACGGCCGTTCAGCCCAGTCTCATCAGCAGCGCCAACGATACCGAATTGGTCGTCACCGGCAGCGCGTTTGGCGTCGGGGCGATTGTGGTGCTGGAAGGCTACGGCGCTTTAGCCACCACCACCGTCAGCCCCAACCTGCTGCGCGCCCTCCTGCCCGCTGGCGCGCCACCTCGCGTCTACACCGTCACCGTCGTCAATCCCAACGCCCAGACAGCCTCGCTGATTGGCGGTCTCACCATCACCGCGCCCCCGGCGACGCCCGGCCCAACCGAGACGCCGCCATCCACCTCCACGCCGCCGCCTACCGCTTTTGTCCGGCCGCTGCTGGTCGTGCAGAGCTATGGGGCCAGTTCGGCGCAGATCGTGCCCGGCGAAAACCTCGACTTCGAGATGACCCTGGTCAACGCCGGGCAAATTCCGGCCAGCAACGTCGTTGCCACCTTCGTCAGCGGTGGCTTTGTGCCCCGCGACACGGGTGGGGTGCGGGCCATCGGCGCGTTGCAGCCGGGCGAGGCGTCGCGCTTCTGGCAACCCCTGGCCGCCGGTCGGGAACTCTCCGGCCAGACAGTCGGCACGCTAGAAGTGAAAGTGACCTATACCGACAGCCTGGGCACGGCGTACAGCGAAACCTTTGCCCTCACCTTCCCGATCCGGCCGGCGGCTGGCGGCGGCCAGGCTTCGCCCACGCCCACGCCCACCGCTACGCCAACAGCGACCGCCGCGCCGCTGCTGCGGCCACAGCTGATCATCACCGATTACAGCGTGGACGTGGCCCAATTGGAGCCGGGCACGATCTTTGAATTGAGCCTGGCGGTGCAAAATCAGGGCAGCGCCGACGCCCGACGGGTGACAATGATTGTAGGGGGTGGCAGCGGCAGCAGCAGCGTGAACCCGGAAGGCACGCCACAGCCGGGCGGTCTGGCCGGGGCGGGCGGCAGCTTCAGCGAATTCGCGCCGGTGGGCACGTCCAACGTGCGCTCGCTGGGGGACGTGCTGCGCGGCCAATCGCTGCTGACGGGCCAAACCCTGATCGTGAACGTCACCACCAAACCGGGGGCTTACCCGCTCAAGGTGTCGTTTGTCTACAGCGACGACCAAAACGGCAGTTTTGTGGATGATCAGGTGATCACGCTGTTGGTGTATAAACGGCCGTCGGTGAGCTTCAACTTTTACGCCCCGGAACCACCCATTTTTGCCGGGGAAACAGCCGCATTGCCTTTACAACTGGTCAATACCGGAACCAGTTCGACCGTTTTGGGCACATTCAAGGTGGCAGCCGATGAGGCGGTGCTGATGAACAACACAGTCTTCGTCGGCGCGTTGGAGCCGGGCGGGTTTTTCCCGCTTGATGCGCTGCTGATCGCCAGCCAGCCAGGGCCGTTGGAGCTGCGCCTCAGCGTGGATTACACCGACGACTTCAACCAGCGTCAGGTGATCACTGACGTGATCAGCCTGGAGGTGATGGAGTCGTTCTTTGTGGAGGGGCCGGAGATGCCGCCGGAAGGGTTCGAGCCGCCAACGGCCGAACCACAGCCGGAGACGTTGGGCCAGAAAATCTGGCGCGTCATCCTGGGGCTGCTGGGCTTGAGTAGCGGCCGGCCGGAACCGGCGCAGCCGACCGAGCCAATGGGTCCGATGGAGTTTGGCGGACCGGGGGCGTTTCGGCCGTAGGTTATTATGTCGCTCATTGACCTGCTCTCTTTGGTGGTAGAGAACCTGGCGCGGCGGAAAGGGCGGGTGGCGTTAACGGCCGTTGGCGTCATCATCGGCACGGCGGCTGTTGTCTTGCTCGTGTCGTTAGGCTCCGGCTTGCAGCAAAACGCGGCCAACCAGCTTGGCGGCATTGGCGACCTGACGAAGATCAATGTCTCGCCTAATTTCAGCGAGTTCGATCCGGCAACCGGACAGCCAATCATCAACCAGCCGCTCAATGACGGGATGCTGGCGCAGTTTCAGGCAATAGAGGGGGTAACGGCCGTTATCCCCCAAGATTACCTGCAAGGTTGGGCCATCATCAACGTAGACCGGCTGGAGGGGTGGGGCCAACTGCTCGGCGTGGGCACAAACGACCTGGCCGACCTCGGTCTGCGCCCCAACCAGGGCAGCGCCGAACTCCTGCCCGGCACAGTAGTCGTTGGCTACCAGGTCGCCAACAACTTCTGGGATCCGCGCGCACGCCCCGGCCAGGAGCAAGCTCCCCCGCCTGATCTGCTGAACAAACAAATCACCTTCACCCTGATCAAATTCAGCGAAGATGGCGTTGAAATCCGCAAAACAGTCCGCGCCCGCGTGGCCGGCGTCCTGGCCGAAGCCCGCGACGAAGCCGACTACGCCATCTATATGCCCATCCGCGAACTAGAGGCGATGAACGTCTGGTTCACCGGCCAACGCCTCGATCGCAACAAAACCGGCTACAGCAACGTCATCGTGCGCGTCGCCGATATAGACCGGGTTCTGGCCGTAGCCGACCAGATCACCGCGCTCGGCTTTCAGGCGTGGACGCCGCAATCCTTCGTCCAGGGCATCAACAGCTTCTACATCGTCTTGCAAGTCATCTTTGGCGGAGTGGGGGCGATTGCCCTTCTGGTGGCAGCTATCGGCATCGCCAACACAATGGCCATGTCCATCCTGGAGCGCACCCGCGAAATCGGTCTGATGAAGGCGGTGGGGGCGACCAATCGCCACGTCTTGAGCGTCTTTTTAGGTGAATCGGCCGGGATTGGTTTTCTCGGCGGGCTGGGCGGCGTGGCCGTCGGCTGGAGCCTGGGGCAGGTGGTCAACGTCTTCGCCATCGCCTATCTGGCCGGGCAGGCGGCGCAGACAGGCGGCCCGCCACCGACAGTGGCCGTGGCTACCCCGGCCTGGCTGCCGCTCTTCGCCCTGATTTTTGCCACGGTTATTGGGCTGCTTTCCGGCCTTTACCCGGCGCTGCGGGCCGCCACGCTCTCCCCCATTTCGGCGCTGAAATACGAATGATCGGACATCGTTGGCGGGTGGGAGCGGCACGCAAAACCACCCAACTCTGCTATAATCCCCGTATATTTGGGGTTGGTTAGGTTCCACCCGTTCCACGCTCTGCGTGGAATGCCCAATCAGGGTGTTCCGCGCCCACTCGCGGCACAGAGCGCCGGGACCGATATTCCCACGCTCTGCGTGGGAATGAGGACAAACCAACACAACAAACACGCCCGGAGCAACAAACGCATGGCCCATCCAGACTTCCAGCAGGAAGCAGCAAACCTCTACGATTACATGGTCGCCCAAAGACGCGACTTCCACCGTCACCCCGAACTCGGTTTCCAAGAAATTCGCACCGGCGGCATTGTCGCCGAAACATTACAAGAACTCGGCCTGGAAGTGCAACGCGGCGTTGGGCAAACTGGCGTCGTCGCCCTCCTCGAAGGAGCGCGCCCTGGTCCCACCTTGCTCGTCCGCTTCGACATGGACGCTTTACCCATCGAAGAAGAAAACCACGTGGACTACGCCTCGCAAAACCCCGGCGTGATGCACGCTTGCGGCCACGATGGTCACGTGACGATGGGGCTGGCCCTGGCCAAAATCTTCGCCCGCTATCAGGAGGAGATAGCCGGGACGATTAAATTCGTCTTTCAACCGGCCGAAGAAGGCATGGGCGGCGCCTTCGCTATGATCGCCGATGGCGTGCTGGAAAATCCGCGCCCGGACGTGGCCCTGGCCATGCACCTCTGGACGCCAGAGACGTATGGCAAGGTGCGGGTGGTCGAAGGGCCTTGTATGGCCTCTTCTAGCGTCTTCACGCTGACGGTGAAGGGGCATGGCGGGCACGGGGCTGCGCCCCATCTGGCCGTAGACCCGATTTTGGCGGCGGCGCAGATCGTCAGCGCGCTGCAAAGCATTGTCAGCCGCAACATCAACCCACAAGATAGCGTGGTTGTCTCCATCGGCCAATTCCTCTCTGGCACTACCTTTAACGTCATCCCAGACCGGGCCGTCTTGAAAGGCACGGTTCGGAGCTATGACAATGAGCTGCACCGGATGATTTACCGCCGCATCCTGGAAATGGCCCACAACATGGCCATCGCCTTTAGCTGCGAAGCGACGATGGAGACCATCGCTATTGTGGCTGCTGTGAACAATGCGCCGGAGCCAACGGCCGTTGTCCGTCGCGCCGCCGCCCAAATTATGGGTGAAGAAAACCTGGTGGAACACCGCACCATGGCTTCCGAGGACATGGGCTACATTCTGGAAGAAATCCCCGGCTGCTACTTCTTTGTCGGAGCCAGCAATCCGGAGAAGGGTCTCATCTACCCCCACCACCATCCCCGCTTCGACTTCGACGAGCGGGCGATGCTGGACGGCGTGGCGGTGATGGGGCAAGCGATGGCAAATTATTTGTTGCCGGTGGCTGGTGGCTAGTGGCCGGTAGCCGGTAGCTGGTGGCTGGCAGGTGAAGGGGTGATATGAGTGGATTGCCTGATTTGAATGTTGTCTGTCTGGCCGGGGGCGTGGGCGGGGCGAAGCTGACGCAGGGATTGGCGCAGCTGCTTCCGCCAGAGCGGTTGACGATCATTGTCAATACCGGTGACGATTTTCAGCATGTGGGGCTGACGATTTGCCCCGATTTGGACACGGTGCTGTATACCCTGGCCGGCCGGTCCAATCCAACCACCGGCTGGGGGCGCGAGGGCGAATCGTGGCGGGTCATCGAAGA
>CAYONK010000231.1:0-7298 GCA_964405285.1 uncultured Ardenticatenaceae bacterium | reverse complement strand
AACAGCGAATTCCAATACTACACCGACAGCGCGGAAAACAGCTTCATGGACGGCGCTGGCAATCTGGTCATTCGCTTGCAAGACACCGCGCCAGACACCGATCTGGTCTGCTGGTACGGCCCGTGCGAATACACCTCCGCCCGCCTGCTCACCCAGGACCGGCTGGACTTTGAATACGGCCGGATCGAAGCCCGCGTCCAGGTTCCTGGCGGTCCCAACGGTCTCTGGCCCGCCTTCTGGATGCTCGGCAGCAACATCCCCGAAGTGGGCTGGCCCCAATCGGGCGAAATTGACATCATGGAATACGTCAGCCGTCTGCCCTATGAAGTCTTCGGCACGATTCACGGCCCTGGCTATGAAGGCGGCGCCTCCTTCGGCAACACCCTCACCTTCACCGACACCGTGCCGAACCAGGGCTTCCTGACCTACGGCGTCGAATGGATGCCCGACCTGATCATCTGGTATGTGGACGATGTGCAATACCATCAGGCTGTCCCGGCCGACGTCGCCCCCCGTGAATGGGTCTTCAACCATCCCTTTTTCATGCTGCTGAATGCGGCCATTGGCGGCAACTTCGGCGGCGCGATCTCCGGCGACATGACCTTCCCGCAGGATACGCTGGTGGATTACGTGCGCGTCTATCAGGCGGCCGACACGGCCGAACGATTTGAGGCCAGCTTTGTAGACAACTTCACCGGCTGGCGTAAAATTAGTCTGCCCTTCGCCGCCTTCAGCCGCAGCGCAGAGCAGCCCATTGGCGCGCCCGATGATGGCCTGACCCTGACCGAGGTCTGGGGCTACGACATCATTTTGCCGGCCGACGGTGATGGCCTCTTCCATATGGATCGGGTTTACCTGGAAATGACCCACTACCTTTACCTGCCGCTTATCTTTCGGTAACGACCACCCGGAGACCTGACAGGTTTCTGAAAACCTGTCAGGTCTCCGGCAATTTGTCATGAACAAACTTCGCTCAGGACTGATGCTACTAACCGGGTTATTGCTCGTCGCTTGTGGGGGAATGGTGGGAGAAACGGCCGTTTCTCCCACACCCACCCCCGACTGGCAGCGCGACGGCTGGACCCTCGTCTGGCAAGACGAATTCGACGGTCCGGAAATCAACCTCGACCACTGGACTCATGAAATCGGTGGGCACGGTTGGGGCAACGGTGAAAATCAATACTACACCGACAGCCCCGACAACGCCTTCATCGAAGAGGGCAAGCTGGTCATCCAGGCGCTAGAGCAAAATGTGATGGGCAAGCTCTTCACCTCCGCCCGGCTGATGACAAAAGGCAAGGTGGAACAGCAATACGGCCGGATCGAAGCCCGCATCCAAATCCCCACCGGCAAAGGCATCTGGCCCGCCTTTTGGATGCTCGGCAACAACTTCCCCGACGTAAGCTGGCCCCACTCCGGCGAAATTGACATCATGGAAAACATCGGCTCAGAGCCGGGTGTGGTGCATGGCACGCTGCACGGCCCTGGCTACTCCGGCAGCGGCGGCGTGGGCGCCTCCTACCGCCTGCCTGACCGCCGCCCCTTCCACGCCGATTTTCACGTCTACGCCATCGAATGGGAGCCTGGGGAGATCCGTTGGTACGTGGACGACGCCCTCTACAACACCCTCACTCCCGCCGACCTGCCCGGCGAATGGGTCTATGACCATCCCTTTTTCCTCATCTTAAACGTAGCCGTTGGCGGCAATTGGCCCGGCTACCCTGACCAGACCACCGAATTCCCCCAGCGGATGGTGGTGGATTATGTAAGAATGTATGAACGGCCGTGAGGATAGTTGATAGTAAACTATCAACTACCAACTATCAACTGTTCCAGAGTGATCTATGAGCAACCACACCTCCCAACTTCACGACGGTTATGTCTCCTTACTGGGCGAGACCTATTATCGCATCGCCCATTACGATCAAATGCCGCCCTTTTTCATGAGTCTGGTCAGCGGCGCAGACCATTGGTTGTTCATCAGCAGCACCGGCGGGCTAACGGCCGGCCGTTCCAACGCCAACTCCGCCCTCTTCCCCTACGAAACGGAAGATAAAATCGCCGCCCATCACGCCCTGACGGGCAGCAAGACGATGATCCGGGTGGAGGAAAACGGCAACACCGCCCACGGTCGGCGCAGCCATCTCTGGCAACCCTTCACCTACCAATACGCCGCCCCCTATGCCACCGAGCGTCACCTCTACAAAAACATCCCCGGCAACAAACTCATCTTTGAAGAGATCAACCGGGATTTGGGGCTGACCCTGCGCGTCGCCTGGCGCACCGGCGACCGTTTCGGCTTCATTCGCACCGTCTGGCTGGAGAACAGCGGCGACCAGCCGCGCCAGATTGACCTGCTCGATGGCCTGCAAAATATATTGCCCTACGGGGCGACCAACGCCCTGCAAACGACCATGAGCAGCCTGCTCCACGCCTACAAGCGCAGCGAGCTAGACCCTGGAACGGGTCTGGGCATCTTCGCTCTCAGCGCCACCCTCACCGACCAGGCGGAACCGAGCGAATCATTGATGGCGACGGTCGCCTGGCAGGTGGGGCTGGAGAACCCGGTCCATTTGCTCAGCACGGAACAGGTGGCGGCGTTTGGCAACGGCCGTTTCCCCTCCCCCGAATACGACATCTGCGGCAAACCCGGCGCTTATCTGGTCCACACCCGGCTCACCCTGTCGCCGGGCGAAACGCGCCACTGGCACATCGTCGCCGACGTCAACCAGGATCGCGCAGCCATCACCCGTCTGGTCTGCTTGCTGGCCCAAGACCCCGCCGCCATTGAGCGGCAAATCGAAGCAGACATCGAGCGCAACAGCGACACCCTTATTCGCTACGTCGCCGCCGCCGACGGCCGGCAACAGACCGCCCACCAGACCACCACCGCCCACCACTTCGCCAACGTCATGTTCAACATCATGCGCGGCGGCATTTTCGCCAACGGCTACACCATCGAGCGGCGCGATTTGCGCCAGTTTATGCAGACGCGCAACCGCCCCCTGCTGACCAGCCACGCCGATTGGTTCGCCGCCCTGCCCGACTGCCTGCCCATCGGCGAACTGTATGCGCGGGCGGCCGAAAACGGCAGCCCCGACCTCATCCGCCTCTGCTACGAATATCTACCGCTCACCTTCAGCCGCCGTCACGGCGACCCCAGTCGCCCCTGGAACGCCTTTTCCATCAACCTGAAACAGCCAGATGGCTCTCCCCGACTCGACTACCAGGGCAACTGGCGCGACATCTTCCAGAATTGGGAGCCGTTGGCCCTCTCCTTCCCCGCCTACGCGCCCGGCATCATCGCCAAATTCCTCAACGCCACCACCGCCGATGGTTACAATCCCTACCGCGTCACCCGCGATGGCATTGAGTGGGAAGTCCCCGAACCGCATAATCCCTGGGCCAACATCGGCTACTGGAGCGACCACCAGATCATCTACCTGCAAAAGCTGCTGGAAATTGCCGAGCAGGCGCAGCCGGGGCAACTGGCCCAACTGCGCCAGCGCCCCATCTTCGCCACCGCCAACGTCCCCTACCGCCTCAAGCCCTACGCCGAGATGCTGGCCGATTGGTCTAACACGATTGACTTTGATTGGGAAGCAGAGCGGGCGATAGAAACGGCCGTTTCTTCCTTCGGCAGCGACGCCCGCCTCCACCGCGACGCCGACGGACAGGTCATCCACGTCACCCTGACAGAAAAATTGCTCATCCTGCTGCTGGCAAAACTGACCAACCTCGTCCCCGAAGGCGGCATCTGGATGAACACGCAGCGCCCGGAGTGGAACGACGCCAACAACGCCTTGGTTGGCAAGGGGTTGTCCGTCGTTACGGCCGCTTATCTGCGCCGCTTCATCGCCTTCTGGCGCGACCAGTTGGCGTGGGATGAGGGGGAGGGATTTGTGGTGTCAACGGCCGTTGCCCAACGCTTCACCCAGGTGCAGGCCATCTTCGCCGCCCACCAGAGCCACTTAGACGGCGGCTTCGACGACCACGCCCGCCGGGCTATCATGGACGCGCTCGGTGAAGCGGCCAGCGTCTACCGCGCCGACCTCTACGCCAACGGATTAGCGTCTGAACGGACCACGCTCAACCGCGCCGCCCTCGCCGCTTTCCTCGACCTGGCCCAGCGCTACATTGAGCAAACCCTACGCGCCAACCGCCGCGCCGATGGCCTCTACCATGCCTACAACGTCCTGCGCCTCGACGACGCGCAAAGCGCCGCCGTGGATTCTCTCTACCTGATGCTCGAAGGGCAGGTGGCTATTCTCTCGTCCGGCCTGCTCACCCCCGACGAGGCGCTGGCTTTGCTGACCGCCCTGCGCCGCAGCGATCTCTATCGCGCCGACCAGCGCAGCTACATGCTCTACCCCAATCGCAAACTGCCCGGCTTTTTGCAGAAGAACAACGTCCCGGCCGCGTCGGTGGCCGATTCGTCGCTGGTGCAGGCGCTGGCGGCGGCTGGCGACGGCCGTTTGCTGGCGCGGGATGAGGCAGGGGTGTTTCATTTTAACGGCCGTTTCCGCAATGCCAAAGACGCCGCCCGCGCCCTGGACGAATTGGCCCAAGAACCAGCCTACGCCAATCTGGTCGCCGCCGAACGCGCCTTCATCCTCGATCTGTTTGAGCAAACCTTCCACCACGCCGCCTTCACCGGCCGTTCCGGCACCTTCTTCGCCTACGAAGGGTTGGGCAGTATCTACTGGCACATGGTCGCCAAACTGCTGCTGGCCGTGCAAGAATGTTACCAGCAGGCGGTTGCCGAAGCGGCCGGCCCGACAATCATTGACGGATTGGCCGCCGCCTACGACGATGTTCGCGCCGGATTGGGCTTCAATAAAACGGCGCAGGAGTATGGCGCCTTCCCCACCGACCCCTATTCGCACACCCCCTGGGGGCGAGGGGCGCAGCAGCCGGGCATGACCGGCCAGGTGAAGGAAGAAATCCTGACGCGCTGGGGCGAATTGGGCGTTTCGCTGCGAGGTGGGCGGCTGCATTTTGCCCCCACGCTGCTGCGCGACGACGAATTTATCCGCGAATCGGGCAGCTTTTCCTATATAGATGCTGCCGGGCAGCCACAATCCTTGCCGCTGCCCGCCAATTCGCTGGCCTTCACCTTCTGCCAGACGCCGATCATTTACACGCAAGGGGATGGGGAAGCGCAGATTGAGGTGGGGTATGGAAACGGCCGTTCCGCCATATTGGCCGGATGCTGCCTGGACATACCCACCAGCCAGCACATCCTTGAGCGGGACGGTCTGGTAGAATATATCCGCGTTACGATCTAGGACTCTGTAACCTGCAACCTGTAACCAACAAGGGCATGGTTCACATTGTCTTTAGACACGTCATGCTAGGAGCCTGTGCTGAGCAACGCCGAAGCATCCTCCGAAGCATCCCGTTCCTCTGGAAAATCCGAGGCCGTAGGGATGCTTCGCTCCGCTCAGCATGACAATTCAGCGCTAAATTGACAAAGCCTATCTAACCATTGCCCGGCGCGGTGGCCTCTAAATGGCGCGTCGCTAACCCGGCCAGATAAGTCGCCAGCAGCTCTTGAAAACTCTCATCTTTGCTCAAGGGAAGACGATACCCCCCGCCCATTTCCAGCAGCACAAAGCCGTGCAGCATCGCCCGGTAGCCGCGCACAGCGTGCAGCGCCATCTCCCCGCCGAGGCCAAACGAGGCGAATACCAGCAGTAGTATCTGGGTGAACTCCTGCGCCAGCGCGCGCAAAGCCGGGTCGTCGGCCTCCGGGGCGTTGACCGCCAGCGGATAAATGCCGGGATATTGCAGGGCGAATTGACGGTAGGCGTCGGCCATCGCCAGCAGCGCCGCCTGCCCCACCAGCCCGGCGGCCGCTTCCCGCGTCACGCGCAGCAATTCGCGCAGCCCATAGAGAGCCATCCCCTGGCGCAAATCATCCAGGCTGGCGACGTGGCTGTAGAGCGAGGGCATGCGCACGTTCAACTGCCGCGCCAGCCCCATCAGGGTGACAGCGCCGTACCCGCTCGCTTCGTTGGCCTGGACAACGGCCGTTTCCACCACAATCTCCCGGCTCAATACACGTCGTTTTTTCATTAGTTTTCCTTCCCGGTCAGACCTGTCAGGCCACCGCTTGACAATCCAGGGCAACCGCTTTCTAAAAAATGGGACACAGATCAACACAGATGAACACAGATTTCACCGCTTTCATCCGTGTTCATCTGTGGAAATCTGTGTCCTATCTTCTTCAAGCAGCGAATATGCTTGATTTGCGGTTAGAAAGCGAATGCCCTGCTTGACAATCTACTCAACAAAGATTATAAACTATACTTTATAGGTTACATCCTATTATATAACAGATGACATGACAAAGGTCAAGTATTGATGACACAACAGACGTGGCACACAACGGCCGTTACCGACCTCCCCGAACAACTCCAGACCAACCTACAAACCGGCCTCAGCCCGGCGGAAGCCGCCACCCGCCTGGCCCAATACGGCCCCAACGAGCTAGAAGAGCGGGGCGGCGTCTCGCCGCTTAAACTCCTGCTCGCCCAATTCAGCAACACGATGGTCCTCATCCTTATCGCCGCCGCCATCGTCTCCGGCTTTTTGGGCAAGGTGACAGAGACGGCGGCCATCGCCGCCATCGTCATCCTCTTTGCCCTGCTCGGCTTCTTCCAGGAATACCGCGCCGAGCAGGCGATGGCCGCCCTGAAGCGGCTGGCCGTGCCGCTGGTGCGCGTCCGGCGCAATGGCGAATTGCTAGAGCTTTCCGCCAAAGAGCTGGTCCCCGGCGACCTGGTACTGCTGGAAGCGGGCAACGCCATCCCCGCCGACATGCGCCTGGTGGAAAGCGTCAACTTGCGTATTCAGGAGGCGGCGCTTACCGGCGAATCGGAGCCGGTGGAGAAGCAGACAGAGGCGCTGCCGCGCCAGGATGTGCCGCTGGGCGACCGGCGCAACATGACCTACATGGGCACGGTGGCGACCTATGGCCGGGGAACGGCCGTTGTCACCAGCACGGGCATGGACACCGAACTGGGCAACATCGCCGCCCTGCTGCAAGGGGTGGAATCGGGCCAGACCCCCTTGCAGCAGCGATTGGACCAGGTGGGCAAGCAGTTGGCCGTCGGCGGCATTATCGTCGCCGCCCTGGTGCTGCTGATTGGCCTGCTGCGCGGGGAAGAGCTGGAGCAGATGTTTTTAACGGCCGTTTCCGTCGCCGTCGCCGTCGTGCCCGAAGGCTTGCCCGCCGTCGTCACCATCGCCCTGGCCCTGGGGGCGCAGCGCATGTTGCGCCGCCGCGCCCTCAT
>CAYONK010000230.1:0-7306 GCA_964405285.1 uncultured Ardenticatenaceae bacterium | reverse complement strand
AGCGGAACTGCCAGCGGTCGAAGCCGCCCATCTCGCACAATTCGTCCAACAGGCTTTCCAGACCAAAAGCGGCCTGATTGACGCCAAAGCCGCGCATCGCCCCGCAGGGGACGTTGTTGGTATAGACCGCAATCGCTTCCACGTCGGTGACAGGCACGTTGTAAGCACCGGTGGCGTGGCCGGCCGCCCGCTCTAGCACCTTCATCCCCACCGAAGCGTACGCGCCGGTGTCGCCGAGGAACTTTACTCTGACAAAGGTCAACATCCCGTCGGCGTCGCAGCCGATCTCATAATCCATCCAAATCGGATGGCGTTTGGGGTGCATGATGATGGATTCGTCGCGGGTCAGGCGCACCTTCACCGGCACGCCGAGCAGGTAGGCCATCACCGCCGCATGCCCTTGCACCGACAAATCTTCCTTACCGCCAAAGCCGCCGCCGTTGGGGACCATGATGACGCGCACTTTTTCTTCCGGCAACCCCAAGAGTTTGGCAATCTGCATCCGGTCTTCGTAAATGCCCTGGCTTTGCGACAACAGTTCCAGCCCATCGGCCACCGGGTAGGCGACGGCCGATTCTGTCTCCATGTAGCCATGCTCAATCCATTGCGTCTGGAATTCGCGCCGGGCGATGTAGGCCGATTTGTCCCGCGCCTCTTCCACGCTGCCGCGATGGGTGAAACTGCGCGACAATTTGTTGCCGCTGGCGTGGATTTGCGGCGCGTCTGGCTCCAACGCTTTGTGCATGTCAATCAACGGTTCGTGGACTTCGTATTCGACTTTGATGAGGGCGGCCGCCTGGCGGGCAATGGCCTCCGTCTCGGCGACGACCCCGGCGAGAACGTCGCCGATGTAGCGGGTGATTTCGCCCTCGGCGATCATCAGCGGCCAATCCTGGCGGATGAGGCCGATGGTGCGGTCGCCGGGCACGTCGGCGGCGGTGAAGATGCGGATAACGCCGGGCAGTTGCGCCGCTTCCCCGGTGTCTATACGCAAAACGGTGGCGCGGGGATGGTCGCTGAAGCGCAATGCGCCAATTTTCATGCCGGGTAATTGGATGTCATCTACATATTTGTGCAGGCCGAGGACGAGGTCTTGGGCTTTGTATTTGGGGGCACGGGTTCCGACACGGCCGTTTCCATTCGGCGCCGGTATCTGTTCTTCCTTGCGGATCGCTTCGGCGGCGTACAACACCGAATCCACAATCTTTTTATAGCCGGTGCAGCGGCACAGATTGGGCGTCAGCTCCTTCTCCACATCGGCGCGGGTCGGCTGCGGGTTGCGGTTAATGAGGGCGTTGGCCCGCATAACGATGCCGGGGATGCAGAAGCCGCACTGCACGCCACCTTTCTCGACAAAGGCATTGGCGTAGACCTGCTGGCGGTAAGCGCCCAGGCCATCAGTAGTGAGAACCTGGCCGTCAGCCACCTTTTTCATCGGGGTGACGCAGGCCAGGACAGCTTTGCCGTTGAGGTCAACGGTACACGCGCCGCAAGCGGCTTGCGGCGCGCAGCCATCCTTCACCGTCGTAATGCCCTCGCCATCGCGCAAATAGGTCAGCAGGGGCAGTTCTGGATCGCCATCATATTCCTTTATCTGTCCGTTGAGGGTGAATTTCATGAGATAGTCCTCCAAGATGGGCTTGAGTTCCCAGGTTGTAGACTGACAAATGGGAGGTAGTTGGGAGTTGATAGTTGGGAGTTGGTAGTTCTTCGCTCTCAACTGTCAACTATCAACTTCTCTCCCATTTCGCCTGTGCGTCAGTCTGCCAAGTCCACGATTCGGCGTGACTATGAAAAAGAGCGCTTTCTATCATAGCATAGGGAGGAGGAGAAGGGGAAGGGAAAACGGCCGTTTTTCCCAAAATAGTTCCAATTGTCACGTCTGAAACATGACATTTTTCTAGGCGAATCCCTGTTTCATGCGCTATAGTTGTCTGAGTTTTTACATTTGCCCCAGGCAAGGTAAAGGTCACCTGGAAGAAAAACGAAGGATTCCCACGGATAAGCAGGCAGATTCCCACTGCTGCGTGTCATCTCTTTAACTTCTAGTCACCGCTGTCAAGTTGGCAGTCCTGGCTACAAGGCATTCAGTGCATACGAAAAGATTAGACCGCCCCAATCACGCCATATCACTTAAACCGCCCCACTTCCTTGTGGCTGTTACCCAATATGTTATCGGGAAACGGCCGTTATCTCCGCCACCGCCAACACCACAACCCCCACCGGGCGATGCCCCCGTGTGCCCTCATCAACTCGCCCAAACCCTGCCCCACCCAATCCTATTCGTCAGGCAATCGGTCTGCCGATTCAGGCCATCTTTAATCTTGCGAGTGTCCTATGAAAGATAACCTGACCAAGCTGTTCCTCTCCAAGAAACTCGACGGGTTCATGCCACTGATCGCCTCCATGGCCGCCTTCGTCATTGGGGCGATTATTCTGTTCATCATGGGGACCAACCCTCTAGTGGCTTATCGGGCGATGCTGAATGGCGCATTCGGCAACCAAAACGCCCTGGCAGAAACCATCGTCAAAGCTGTCCCATTATTGCTGATTGGCCTGGGCATCTGCATCGCCTTTCGCGCCAAAGTCATCAACATCGGCGCCGAAGGGCAAATGATCGTCGGGGCGCTCATGGCCACCGCCTTCGGCCTGGCGGTAGACATGCCCGGCTGGCTGGTCATTCCCACCGCCATGTTCGTCGGCTTCTTCGGCGGAGCGTTGTGGGGGTCCATTCCCGGCATCCTCAAAGCCTACTTCAACGTCAACGAAATTTTAAGCACCGTCATGATGAACGCTATCGCCGTCCAATTGATGAACTATCTCTTGGGCGGCCCCATGATGGACCCGGCTCAGGCAGCCTCGCTCGGCAAACTGCCGGAAACAGCCCGGTTGAGCAGCGCCTATCACCTCTCTCGCCTGATGCCGCCCACGCGCCTCCATTCGGGGTTGATCATCGCCCTGGTCCTGGCCGTCCTGGTCTATATCATGCTCTTCCACACCACCCTGGGCTACCGCATTCGCGCCGTTGGGCTAAACCCATCCGCCTCGCGCTATGGCGGCATTCGCGTCCGTCGCCAGATCGTTATCGCGCTGCTCCTCAGCGGCGCGCTGGCCGGGCTGGCCGGGGCCATCCAGGTCTACGGGCTAAACTACCGCATGATCACCGATGGCTCACCTACCGGCTTCACCGGTTCGGCCGGGTATAACGGCATCGTTACCGCTCTGTTCGGCGGCCTGCATCCGCTCGGCGCGATACCCGCCTCCTTCTTCTTCGGGGCGCTGCTGGTGGGGGCCAACTCCATGCAGCGCGTGGCCCAGGTTCCATCCGCCTTCGTCATCGCCCTGAATGGGATGGTGGTTATCTTTGTGGTAAGCGCGGCAATCTGGAGTGAAAGACGGGAACGCAGACGGCGGATGGCAGCCATAGTCAGTAAAATGCCGGACCCACTTGCCGCCGTACCTGGGTCTCCAGCCAAGGCGCCACCAACGCCAGAAACCCAACAAGAAACGCAGGAGTCGTGAACATGGATACATCCCAAATTTTTTCGCTTACCGTTGTCGTTGGGATATTAACCGCCGGTATCCGTCTGGCCGCGCCGTACCTCTTCGCCTCGCTTGGGGAAATGTTCAGCCAACGCAGCGGCGTATTAAACCTGGGCGTTGAAGGTCAGATGTTGATGGGCGCGTTCTTCGCCTTTTACTACACTGTGCAAACCGGTAGTCCCTGGCTAGGCTTGCTGGCGGCAATGGTGGTCGGCGGGGTCATGGGCTTTGCGATGGCCGTGGTGAGCGTCCGGTGGCGAGCGGTTCAGGGCATTAGCGGCATCGGTTTCTTTATCTTCGGGGTAGGGATGAGCGAATTGCTCTTCAAGACCATGCTCGGCGAAGTCAAAATCATCAACAATGGCTTCAATCCTATTGCCATCCCGTTCCTCTCGGAGATCCCTCTGCTGGGGCCTATCTTTTTCCGGCAGAATTTCATGACCTATCTGGCCTTTCTCCTGGTGCCGATCTCCTGGTTCATTTTGTATAAGACGACGCTGGGGTTAAAAATCCGGGCAGTGGGCGAGAACCCCCACGCGGCCGACACTCTGGGCGTCAGCGTCGCCAAAATCCGTTATCTCACCGTCACCATGGGCGGCGTAATGTCCGGGGTCGCCGGGGCAGCCCTCTCCATCGCCAACCTGAACGTGTTTCAGGAGAACATGACGGCCGGGATGGGCTTTATTGCCGTAGCTTTGGTGTATTTTGGCGGATGGCGGCCGTTTGGCGTGATGTTCGGCGCTTTGTTATTCAGCATGGTGATGGCGTTGCAGCTATTTATGCAGGTTTTCAACGTAGCTATCCCGTCTGAATTTGCCGTCATGCTACCTTATATTTTGACAATTGTGGTGCTGGTCCTGACGGTGGGGCGCGTGCGTGGCCCCTCCGCCCTGACAGAACCCTTTGTCCGAGAATAAACCGTAGTCCGAACAATCCTGGTTCGAGCAGGTATCGGGCAAGGATGCTCGCTCTACGAAGGAGGTACTTATCTATAGAACAACAAACGACAATTGGAGAAAGTACCGATTTGACCAAAGATACAGTTTTAAATTAAGGAGAGAAGGAAATGTCTAAGACCATCAAATTGTTTGTGTGGATCGCTATCCTGGTGTTGGCTTTGGGAGCCTGCGGCGGCTCTGAAGATGCTGCCGAATCGGACACGCTGCGCGTGGCGGTGATTATGCCCAGTTCCATCAGCGACCTGGCCTTCAGCCAATCCATCCACGAGTCCCTGTTAAAGGTTCAGGAGCAGAAAGGTGGAGCGGCAAACTTTGAGTTCGTCTACTCGGAAAACATGTTCCAGGTTGATGATGCCGCCGCAGCCATCCGCGACTATGCCGCTCAGGGGTTTGATATTGTCATTGCGCACGGGTCACAGTATGGCACTTCAGTGCAAGAAATTGCACCAGATTTCCCTGAGACCGTCTTCGCTCATGGCACAACCAACAGAACTTTCGTGGAAGAAGGGATCAGCAACGTCTACGCCTATGAGGCGGCCTCGAATGAGGGCGGCTATGTCAATGGCGTGATGGCGGCGAAACTGACCCAGAGCAAAATCGTCGGCATCGTTGGCCCGATTGACGTAGGCGACGCCAAGTTGTACATCGAAGGCTTTGAGAAGGGTGTGCGGGACACCGACCCCAGCGTGCAAATCCTGAAAGTCTTCACCGGCTCGTTTGGTGACGTGGCCCTGGCGCGTGAAGCGGCCGACGCCCACATTGCGGCCGGCGCCGACGTGCTGATCGGCACGGGGCAGATGGTTGTTGGGGCGATAGCCGCCGTGGACGAGCAAGGCGGGCGCGTTCTGTGGATTGGCACACAGGCCAGCCAGACCAACCTGGCCCCCAACATCGTCGTCGCCAACCAGATTTATGACTGGTCGGTAACGTTGAACCAGATTCTAGATAAGGTGGACCAGGGGCAGCTCGGCGGTGAGGCGCTGGTCATCACGCTGGCAAACCAGGGGCTTTTCATGGAATACAATGAAGGGTTTGCCCGCCTGGGCGAGGTAAAAGCTGCTGCAGAAGAGGCTGTGCAGGGAATCATCAATGGTTCCATTAACGCGATGCCTTAGGCTTGACATCTGTTAGATTCGCTGTGGAGGCGGGCGCAACCCGCCTCCACATTTGAACCGTTTTCATTCAGCAATTCGCATTTGCAATTCGTTGGGAGTAGCGTCACCTGGAAGGTGGCGCGGCCAGCAGGATGCTGGCGCTATATTTCACGGGAGTTGGCATGTCTGATAATCAAACCACCGCCAATCAACGTCAGAAAATTAAGCATCTTGAGATGATTAATATCACTAAGGTGTTTCCGGGTGTGTTAGCCAATTCGGAAGTGAACTTCGACGTGAAGGAAGGCGAAGTTCACGCCCTGTTGGGCGAAAATGGCGCCGGTAAAAGCACGCTGATGAAGATTCTCTATGGTCTGTATGAACCCAATGAGGGGGAAGTCCGGATCAATGGTCAGCCGGTCAGCATTAAGTCGCCAAACGATTCCATCCGTTTGGGGATTGGTATGATTCACCAGCACTTTATGTTGGTGGATTCGCTGACGGTGGTGGAGAACATCGCTCTGGGGCTGCCCTCTTCACGCGGGTTGATGACGGATTTGGACGTGGTGGCGGAACGCGCCCTGGCGCTGGGTGAGAAATATGGGCTGCAAGTGGACCCGTACGCTTATATCTGGCAGTTGGCAGTGGGGCAGCGGCAGCGGGTGGAGATTTTGAAGGCGCTATATCGTGGGGCTGATTTGTTTATTTTGGATGAGCCAACGGCCGTTCTCACCCCCCAGGAAGTCGAAGAATTCATGGGCACGATGCGCCAGATGACCCAGGAAAAACACTCCATCATCTTCATCTCCCATAAATTACATGAGGTGATTGATAGCTGCGACCGGGTCACCGTGCTGCGCAATGGGCGGCGCGTTGGCACACGCCCTGTCGCCGGGGCCACCAAACTAGACCTGGCGCGGATGATGGTCGGGCACGAAATCGTCTTGCCCAAAATCACCTCCGCGCCCAAACTGGGAGATGTCCAGCTAGAGGTGCAGGGCATTCACGCCCTGAGCGATAGAGAGATGCCCGCCTTGCGCGGCGTCAACCTCCAGGTGCGCAGCGGCGAAATCGTCGGACTGGCCGGGGTGTCGGGCAACGGCCAATCAGAATTGGCCCAGGTCGTCACCGGCCTGCGCAAACCGACGGATGGCAAAGTGCTGGTGGGCGGCAAAGACCTCACCGGCAAGCTGCCGGGTGAATTCCTAAAAATGGGCATGGCCTACATCCCAGAAGAGCGGATGCGCGACGGCGTGGTTGGCAAATTCACCATCTCGGAAAACATTATCCTGCGCGACCATAACAAGTCGCCCTACTCGAATCGCGGGCTGTTGATCCATCGCCTGATCGGCGACATGACCGACAAGTTGATCAAGATGTTCAACATCAAGACTCCCTCACGCGCAACCAACGCCAACAGCCTTTCGGGCGGTAACATTCAAAAGGTGGTGTTGGCCCGCGAGCTTTCGCGGAATCCGAAAGTGTTGGTGGCGGCGCAGCCAACCCGCGGCGTAGACATTGGCGCGATTGAGTTTATCCACACCAACCTGCTGGAGCAGCGCAAAGAGGGCGCGGCGATTTTGCTGATTTCCGAAGACCTGGACGAAATTTTGGCGCTGTCAGACCGGGTGGCAGTGATGTTCCACGGCGAGATCATGGGCATCCTGGACAACAAAGATGCGGAGCGCGAGCGAGTTGGCCTGTTGATGG
>CAYONK010000229.1:0-7308 GCA_964405285.1 uncultured Ardenticatenaceae bacterium | reverse complement strand
CATCGAGACGCCGATGCGGTCTTTGACGCTGTGGGCCGGGTTCAATGAGCCAGGAGCGACGCAAGCTGCTGCGGGCCTATGGCGCAGACCTGATCCTCACTCCGGCGAGCGGCGGCATGGCGGCGGCCATCGCCAAAGCGGAAGAGCTGGCCGCCGCCGACCCGAACGTCTGGATTCCGCAGCAGTTCCAGAATCCGAGCAATCCGGCCATCCACCGGGCGACAACGGCCGAGGAAATCTGGCGTGACACCGATGGGCAGGTGGACATTCTGGTATCTGGCATCGGCACGGGCGGCACGATCACCGGCGTGGGCGAGGTGTTGAAGGCGCGGAAGCCGGCCGTGCAGGTGGTGGCTGTCGAACCGGCCGCTTCGCCCATTTTGTCCGGCGGGGTGAAGGGGCCGCATCCGATTCAAGGGATTGGGGCGGGCTTCGTGCCGGGCATTTTGAACACGGCCGTTTACGACGAAGTCGTCACCGTCGAAGGGGAGGCGGCCTTCCAGACGGCGCGGCAGATGGCGACGCAGGAAGGGCTGCTGGTGGGCATCTCCTCCGGCGCGGCGACCTGGGCCGCCTTGCAGGTGGCCGCCCGGCCGGAGAACAAGGGCAAGCTGGTGGTGGTGATCATCCCCTCGTTTGGCGAACGGTATCTTTCGACGGCGTTGTACGCCCACCTGGAGGAGAGCCATGCTGGCGCGGCTGCGTGAAGATATTGAGATGGTGGTTGCCTGTGACCCGGCCGCCGCGAACCGGCTACATGTGCTGCTGTTCTGGCCGGGGCTGCACGCGGTTTGGGCGCACCGGCTGGCGCATCGGCTGTGGCGGCGCGGGTGCAAATTACCGGCGCACCTGATCGCTTTTGCGGCGCGGGGGCTGACGAATATCGAAATCCACCCCGGCGCGACGATTGGGCGGCGCTTTTTTATTGATCATGGCACGGGTGTGGTGATTGGGGAAACGGCCGTTGTCGGCAACGACGTCACCATCTATCACGGTGTCACCCTGGGCGGCGTCAGCAGCAAGCGGGGCAAGCGCCACCCGACGGTGGAGGACGACGTCGTCATCGGCGCGGGGGCGAAGGTGTTGGGCGACATCCGCATCGGCCGGGGCAGCCGGATTGGGGCCAACGCGGTGGTGGTGAAGGACGTAGAGCCGGAGCGGGTGGTCGTGGGCATCCCTGGCCGGGCTATCCTGCGCTCCGACCCGCACCATCCCCACCCGGACCTGCGCCACGACGATTTGCCGGACGTGGTGGAGAACCATCTGCGCAATATCCGCCAGCGGTTAGAGCGGCTGGAGCAGGTGGCGCAGCTTGACCCGAGATCGGTTCCGGAACCGGATTATTATTTGTAACAGGTTACAGGTTACAGGTGGTTTCACCAGAGCAACTTGCAACTTGTAACTTGCCCCTCCATGATAACGGTAAGTTTATGGCTTTGCCGGGTATAGAAACCCGGCTGGTCTGAACCGGGAGTCCCCGGCTCCTTTCCGGCCTGTTTCGCGGCCTCTACTCGCCAGCGACCCCAGCTTATGCTACAATGCAAAGGCACTCAGGGAGAACACCTTAAGGGGAGATGATGAGCAAAAGATCAAGCATGAGTCTGGTCGGTCTTGGCCTGGTTGGCGCCGGGGCTTCCCTCGCCTATCTGTTCCGCAAGCGTATCTACGAGCGCACCCTCCATCTGCCACCCGCCTCTTACGACGTCACCGTCCATCAGAACGTCCCTCTGGCTATGCCCGATGGCGTCTACCTGGCCAGCGACCTCTATTTGCCAGCGGTGAAACGGCCGTTACCCACCATCCTCATGCGCACCCCTTATGGCCGCGCCGGAACCACTGGCGGGGCGATGGTCTTCATCTCTCACCGCTTTGCCGAACGGGGTTATAACGTGGTCTGTCAGGACGTGCGCGGTCGCTTCGACTCCGGAGGCGAGTTCGAGCCTTTCCTCCACGAACAAGAAGATGGCCTGACCACCCTGGACTGGATCGTCCGGCAGCCCTGGTCTGACGGGACCGTAGGGATGTGGGGACCAAGCTATCTGGGTTATGTCCAATGGGCTGCCGCCGTGGCCGAACTGGAACGTGGCCGCCGCCCCATCTTGCAAGCGATGATGCCCCTGGTGGCCCAAACCGACATGGTGGACCAGTCTGAAAACGGCCCCAATCTAGACACCGTCTTGCGCTGGATGTTCATCCTCGATCTGCTGACGGACGAGAAAAAATCTGTGTTGCAGCGTTTGAGGGGGGTTTTTGACGCCAAAGCCCAAAACCGCCTGCTGGCGAACGGGTTTAACCATCTCCCCATCGCCAACGCCGACGAAGCCGTTCTCGGCCGGCCGGTAGACTTTTTCCGCACCTGGGCCGAGCATTTTGCGCAGGAAAACGACCCCTACATGGAGCAGGTGAACCTGAAACGGTACGTCACCCAGGTCAGCCCGCCCGTCCACCTTTCCGGCGGTTGGTATGATATTTTCATCTCTGGGATGATTGATGATTTTGTCCGGTTACAGGCGGCGGGAAAACGGCCGTTTCTCACCATCGGGGGCTGGCATCATTTTAGCTTTGGCGAGCAGCTGCACACCATTCATGAGGCCCTGGCCTGGTTCGATGCCTACCTCAAACGGGACCGCACAGGATTGCGGGAAAAACCGGTGCGTCTTTACCTGATGGGCGCTGACGAATGGCGCGACTATGAGCAGTGGCCGCCGCCCCATCCAACCCGCGCCTATTATTTGCAGGGGGCGGGCAGCGAGAAGAACGGCCGTTTGGCCCCCACCGGCCCCGTTCGTCACGATTTGCCTGATCGTTATATTTATAACCCATCTGATCCGACACCCAATGTCGGCGGTCCATTGCTCTCCCCCGGCGCCGGGCCGACCGACAACCAGGAGTTGGAGGCTCGTCCCGATGTCCTGATCTTCAACAGCCCGCCTCTTACCGCCGCTTTGGATGTGATCGGGCCGGTTCGCGCCCGGCTGTACGTCCATTCCAGCGCCGACTATACCGACTTTTTTGCCAGATTGTGCGACGTGGACGAAAACGGCCGTTCCCTCAACGTGTGCGATGGCCTGCTGCGCCTGAAGCCGGGTCTGGGCGAACCCCAACCGGACGGCACGCGGTGCATCGAGGTGGACATGTCTGCCACTGCTTACCGCTTCCAGGCCGGGCATCGGCTGCGTCTACAGGTTTCCAGCGGGGCGCATCCCCGCTATGGCCGCAACTTTGGCGTCGCCGACCCCGTCCTCACCTGCACCCGCATGATCGCCGCCGACCAAACCATCTACCACGACGTTGACCACCCCTCGGCCCTTTTTGTTCCCGTTGCCCTGGCCGCCTAGAAACGGCCGTTGCCGGAAATAAATGGCGCTCAAATTTGCTTGCCTGGGGTAGTTATGGTAGCATTTAGCCTGTTGCCGCACAGGTGCATGGCGGGTGTGGTGTAGGGGTTAACACGTCTGGTTGTGGCCCAGAAGATCGTGGGTTCAAATCCCACCACTCGCCCTCAAAGCTGATAGCCAGCCCCGGTTATCAGCTTTTTTCATCCCAGAACGCGCCCGTAGCTCAATGGACAGAGTACCTGACTTCGAATCAGAGGGTTGGGGGTTCGAGTCCCTCCGGGCGTACAACAAAAAAGACGCCGGTCGCACATAACGCGACCGGCGTCTTTTTTTACCAGATCAAGTAACTGCTTACCACGAAACCACTGAAGGCACAGAGATTAAACCTGTAAACGCTGCCTGTTCTCTGGGCCTTCGTGGTGAAACCGGACTCAATAACCTGGCGGCGGGTCAACCGGTCCCTGGAAGGACATGATGGTGAACACGCCGCCTTGCGGATCCTGGGCGACGGCAAATTCGCCCATCTCCCCTGCTTTTTGCGGGGGAACCAATACATTGCCGCCCAATTCCTGCACCTGGGCTACTTTGGCCGCCAGATCGTCTACCATGAAATAGACGCCCCAGTTTGGGGGTACGTCGCCCCAGTCTGGGCTGATAGCTATCATGCCGGCTTGAAAACGGCCGTTTTGCTTCACCGCTATGTACCCATCCTCGCCCGTCTCAAACGTCCAGCCAAACACAGCCCCATAAAACGCCTGGGCCGCTTCCGGATTGTTCGTTTGCAATTCGTTCCAGACGAGCGCGTTCGGCGCGTTGACGATCTGCGCCCCAATGTGGTTGCGCGGCTGCCAAACGCCGAAGACCGCCCGTTCCGGATCGGCCGCCATCACCATGCGCCCTTCCTCCATCACGTCTATCGGCGGCATCAAAAGCGTGCCGCCAGCCGCGGTGATGCGTTCGGCAATGGCGTCTACGTTATCATGCTTGACGTAGGAACTCCAGAATGGCGGGATGCTTTGCCCCTGCATTTCCGGTGGCATGGGGCCAGCCCCGGCGACGTTGTAGCCACCGATGCGGAACATGGTGTAATCCGGCCCGCCGCCGGTTGGGACGTCCTCCGCTTCCCAGCCGAATAACGCGCTGTAAAACGCCTTTGCCCCTGCCGGATCAGGCGTCGTCAGATCAACCCAATTGAACAAACCATCGGGATACGCTTGTACTATCTGCATGTTAAACTCTCCTTCAATTATCAAACAAAACCGGTAAACAGCCGGATGCAGTTTCGAGTACCCTTGTTGCTGCCTTCGCCACCTGGAAGGTGGCGCGACGCTTTTCTTGGTGGTGATGCGCCCAACTCATGGAATCTCTTGAGCAAGGGTCTCAGCGACGCGACGAATCAGGTCGTAAGGTATCGGTTGGTCCAGAGGGAATTTCAGATTGCCTTTCTCCCCGCGGAAGGGGAGCAGCGCTTGCTGAAGTTCCTCGTCGCCTTGTACTGGCGGGTAGATTCCGATGTGCTTCTTGAATGCGGCAAAGTAGAAGAAAATTCGCTTTCGTTTGAAGGCGGGCATCTGGTAGCTGATGGTCTCTACGGCGTCGGGAACGGCCGTTTTCACCAACTGCCTGATCTCCGTCAAAATTGCTTGCGCGTCCGGCGCGGCTGCGGCGATGTACTCGTCAACATCATTTTCATCGGGGCGTTTGTTCATCAGAACTTCCTTGATACGTGAAACTGTTTTGGCTGCACAACAGGTTTCATTATACCACAAAATAGAACATATGGTCTACACTTTTGCCTGCCAATTTTGGTAATTGGTGATCCTGTTTAGTGGTTGTTGCGTGTGGCCTTTTGCGTCACGTCGGCGGCGTGCAGGGCGATGGCCGCGTGGTGGGCCAGGGCCATCGGAGCGCGGTTGTAGAGGTAGTAGCGCCCCAATTCATCCGGCAAGACGACGTGCAGCACGCCCAACAGTCGGCCGGCCGCCACCATCGGGCAGACCATGCTCAGGCCATTTACCGGTAGGCAGGGTTCTGTCTCCGGCTCCAGGTCCAGCGCGGCCAGATTCTTCTCCGCCAAAAGACGCTCCGCCACCTTTCCCGATAATCCTTCACCTACTTTTTGACGCTCGTCTGGCCCTACATAGCTGAGGCCAGCCTGGGAGAGGCGCAGCAGCTTCTTTTGCGCTTCATCCAACACGTGGACCGACGCCTGGAGGCATTGGAAATCGCGGGTCATCGCCTCGGCCAGAGATTGGGCGATGCCGGTGCGGCTGCGCCGGTTGGAAAGCGTCTGCCCGACTGTCTCCAGGGCGATCAGCCCTTCGTTGGTCTCGCTGGAGAGCAGGTCGAGCTTTTGGTTGATGACGCTCAGACGCGATTCCAGGGTGATCTGGCTCTGTTCGAGCCGGGTGGATTCGTCTTCGACGAGGACGGAGGTGAGCGAGGCGGTGAAGATGCCGGTGACGGTGAGGCCGAGCAGGACCAGGCCGACGGTGAGAAGACGGCCGTTTACCGAGTCCGGGTTATACAAATCGGCAAAACCGCCGGTGACGACGGTGGTGAAGCTCCACCACAACCCTTCGGCCATGTTGTGTGGCGCTTCCAGGTTGTTTGGGTCTTCGACTTGTTGGATGGTGAAGGCGCCGATCAGCAGCAAAATCCCGGCAAGCAGGACAGAGCGTTTGAGCAGGTTCACCTGGAAAGTGCGCGACAGCTTGTTGAGGCCGCGAAAGTTGTAGAAGACCGTGCGCATAGCCCGCGCCAGACGGGGCAGGCGGAAGAGGCGGGCAAAGCGGGCGATGCGGATGAGCCGTCCGGCGCGGAGAAATTCGTAGTAGGGGATGGAGGCGACGAAATCAATCCAATAGCGGCGCACGTACCAGCGCCGGTCCTCGGCCAGATAGAGGCGGAAGAAGAAGTCGCCCAGGAGGAAGAAGCAGATGATGGTGTCTACGCGGATGATGGTCTCGGTAACGGCCGTTGGCAGCGGCAGCAACAATTCAGCCAACGTCAGGAAAACGACCACCAGAATAGCCACCAACACCGAGATTTCCAGCAGCGTCAGCCGCTTTTCGCTCCCCAAGACGGCCACCATCCGGTCGCGCAGGTGGCGCTCCAGGATGGCTTCGTCAATCTCTTGTAGATGCTTATTCAACCCTTCCCATTCGGCGGTGAGCCGGTCAATGGCCCGCAGGGTTTCATCAGCCTGGCGCGGCCGGCTGTGTTCCACGTAAAGGCGAAAGCGTTCGTCAGCTTCTGTCAATTGCTTGTGGATTGCTTCGGTCTCGTCAATCAGGGTGTGGCGCATCTGGTCGAGCGTTTCCAATGAGCAGTCGGTAAGCCGCCACTGTTTGGCGCGGCGCTGAATGTCGTTGACTTCAATCTGGCGCTGCCCCATGGCGCGAGCTTTAAGATGGTCAAGGGATGTGTCCATGGTGGTCTCCTCTGAATGCGGAATGCGGAATGCGGAATGAAGATTGTCTGATTTTAGCACGTTGGGGGGGAACAAAAAACGGCCGTTACTGGAGTAACGGCCGTTTTGCAGTAAGAGGTTGGTTGAGTTGGCTGCTTAGCTAAGTTGGTTGCCAGCAAACCAACATTCCTACGGGCTGATCGAATTCAGATAGTCGAGCGAAATTTGCGCCGGGTAGAAGTTCTGATTGACGACGAGGGCGGCCTGATACGCCTGCCGCGCCTCTGAAATGCGGCCCAACTCCAGCAGGACGTGGCCTCTGTACCAAAAGGTCTCTTCCACGTTACGGCCGCCCTGGGTGGCCAGGGTGGCGTCGGTCAGGTCTAGCACGTCTTGGGGACGGCCGGCCTTCCAGTAAGCCAGATAGGGCATGAATTCATACCAGAGCAGGCGCGGCGGCAGGCCGATCTCCCGCGCCCGATCAAACGCCTGCGCTCCGCCCTGGTAATACTCCTGGTCGCCCGTCAGGCTGGCGATGCGGGTGAGCGCCACGCCCAG
>CAYONK010000228.1:0-7313 GCA_964405285.1 uncultured Ardenticatenaceae bacterium | reverse complement strand
GGGCCGCGATAGAACTGGCACCCCGTGTGGCAGCGGTCATGGCCGAAGAACTGGGACCGGGCGGCGTGGGGGTCGGCTGCGGTTCACCAGGGGGCGGGATGCGGATGGTCTGGCCGGCCTGGATGGCGTTGGGGTCGGTGAGGCCGTTGTATTGGGCGATGGCGACCCAGGAGACGCCATATTGTTGGCCGATGCGGAAGAGGTTTTCGCCCCGTTGGACAATGTGGCTAAGTTCACCGGCAGCAGCGGCCACAGGTGGCGTTTCCGTTTCTTCCGCCGGATCAGGCGCTTCGGCTTCAGCCTCGGCTGGCAGTGATTCTGTCTCTTCCGCCGCTTCGGTCGCTTCAGGCTCTTCTTCGGCCGTTTCCGCCGGTTCGGCAACGGCCGTTTCCGGGGTGGCGGTAGGTGGAGCTTCGGCAACGGCCGTTGCCATCTCCGGCTCTGGCTCAACCACAACAGGATAGGCCGGTATCTCCTCCGGCAGATCGCCTATCACCCCACCGCCCACGTTGGGGTCGCTCAGGTCTGGGGGAGTAACGGCCGTTGTCTCCGCCTCATCTGCCCCACCATCTGGCGCTGGCCGGACACAACTCGCCAACGTCAGGCTCAGAGCCACCACCATCAACAGCAAAAATAGGGATCGTTGTCGCAAAAGCATTTTTCACCTCCATAGCCCGCAGGCCATTTCCTCGACATAATATAGCACGCTTTTCGCTTTACGTAAAGTAAAACGGCTTGCCAGCAAACAAGTAACAATGCTACACTATCTAGCGTCATGGATGAGCAAGAGATTTTACACGAGCAGGCAATGATTCTCCTGGACAGAGCATACCGCCATCAGCAAAATGGTGAATTGGGCGACGCCATCGAGCTTTATCGCCGCTCTATCGCCATGCACCCCACCGCCAAAGCGCATACCTTTCTCGGCTGGGCCTACAGCCTCTTTGGCCGGTATGAAGAAGCCATCGCTGAATGCGAAAAAGCCATCGCTCTGGAACCCTCGCTGGGCAATCCGTACAACGACATCGGCTCCTACCTGATCGCCCAAGACCGCTGGGATGAGGCTGTGCCCTGGCTGGAAAAGGCGATGCGGGCGACGCAGTACGACGCCCCCCACTACCCCTACATCAACCTGGGGCGTATCTACGAGCAGATGGGCGACCCCCGGACGGCTCTGGCCTGTTATGAACACGCCCTGGAATTGAGACCGCTCTATCTCCCGGCCGAATACGCCCGCACCCGGCTGCTTGGCCGCCTGAATTAGCCCCAATCCCATGCCACAACCCATCGGGACAATTGATCTGATCACTGTCGGCAAGCTGCGCGGTAAGGCGTGGCAGCTCGCCCAGGCCGATTATGTTAAGCGATTGGGCTATTACACCCGCCTGAATCTGACCGAAGTGAAGGATTTTGTCGGGCAAAGCCTGCCGGAAGCGGTGGCTAAACAGAAAGAAGGGGAATTGCTGCTGAAGGCGGCGGGGGCGGCGAACCAGATCATTTTGCTGACGCCGGAGGGGAAGGAGTTGAGCAGCCCGGAGTTGGCGGAGTTTGTGCAAAAGGGGGTGGAGGTAAACGGCCGTTTAGCCTTCCTCATCGGCGGTCCCTTTGGCTTCTCCGACGAAGTGGTCCGCGCGGCCGGGCAGCAGCTTTCCCTCTCTCGCCTCACCTTCCCCCACGAACTCGCCCGCGTTCTCTTTCTGGAGCAGCTTTACCGCGCCTTCACCATCTTGCGCGGCGAGAGTTACCACAAGTAAACAATCAACAATTAACAGTTAACTGTTAACTGTTAACTCGCCTCCGATCACCACCACATACTCCCCGCGCGGCTCGGCCGTTTCCAAAGCGGCGATCAATTCGGAGAGCGTACCGCGCTGGACATTCTCGAAGAGCTTGGTCAGTTCGTTGGCGATGGCCGCCGGCCGATCCCCATAAACGGCCAGAGCGTCGGCCAGGAACGCTTTAAGGCGGTAGGGGCTTTCGTAGAAGACGAGGGTATGGGGCGAGTTGGCGTCTATGGCCAGGAAGCGCTGCCGCTTGCCGCTCTTGCGCGGCGGGAAACCGCGAAAGGTGAAGGAGTGGGTGGGCAGGCCAGACAGCACCACCGCCATCACCAGCGCCGAGGGGCCGGGAATCATCGTCACCGGGATGTTTTCGGCGACGGCCTGACGCACCAGGGTGAAGCCGGGGTCGGAGACGCCCGGCGTACCGGCGTTAGAGACGACGGCCACCGACTTGCCATCACGCAAGGCGGCAATGATTTTGGCGACAGCCTGGGCTTCGTTGTGTTCGTGGAAGGGGGTTTGCGGCTTGCTGATCTCGAAATGTTTGAGCAGCAAGCCGGTTTTGCGGGTGTCTTCGCTGGCGACTAAATCCACAGCACGCAGGGTCTCCAACGCTCGAAGGGTGATGTCGCCGAGATTACCGATGGGGGTAGCTATCAGATAAAGCATAGTTTCTTGTGAGGAGCTAGAGCTAGGGCTAGAGCTAGAGGAAGAGGGGTACTCTAGCTCTAGCTCTCGCTATCCACTTCGGCCATGATGAGGGCGGCGCTGATGATGGCGGCTGTTTCGGCGCGAAGGATGCGCGAGCCTAAGGTGACGGGGATGATACCACGCAAACGGCCGTTTTCCACCTCTTCCTCTGTCCATCCCCCCTCTGGTCCAATAAACAGGGCGACCGACCGGGGCTGTTTGCCCGCCAGCGCCGCCTTCAGCGTCAGGTCGCCCGCTCCTTCATAGGGCAGCAGGGCGATGTCGGCCCGCGCCACCTCGTCCCAGGCGTCGGCCAGGCGCAGCGGCGCGGCCAGGTCGGGGATGCGCCCGCGACGACACTGTTCGGCCGCCTCGGTCAGGATGCGCTCCCAGCGCTCTGGCTTGTGGGGCGGCTGGGCGATGGTGCGGGCGGTCAGCAGTGGGACGAAACGACTGACGCCGATTTCCGTCCCTTTTTGCAGCGCCCACTCGAAGTTGTCCCGCTTGAGCAGGGCTTGATAGAGGGTCAGGTGGAGGGCGGGTTCGTTGGCGGCGGGGGATTTGTGGTGGAGAACGGCCGTTGCCCGCCGCCCCACCTCGGCCAACTCTGCCGCATACTGCCAGCCCGCGTTATCCAACACTACCAACCGCTCGCCCAGCGCCAACCGCAGGACGCGGCTGATCTGGTGCGACTGCTCGGCCGAAAAATGAGCCTGACCATCCCGAATGTCTTGGACGAAGAAGTAGTGCATGAGGAAATTGTCAATGGTTAATGGTCAATTGTCAATTGTAAACGGGAGCGTGGACCCCTCCGTTGACCATTGGCAATTAACAATTGACCATTGACTATTTTTCAATGATAAAAACCAGTTCGCCTTCAAATAGTAATTCTGTCGTTTGCCAGGGCAGGCCGTCGGTGAGTTGGGCCATGAAGTCGCGGTAGCGCTGGATGAGGCTGCGACCGCCATGGGTGCTGACGGCCGGGTAGGAGACGACCAGCCAACGGACGCGCAGCGCTTCGAGCAACGGCCGTCCTAAATTCCCATAGTTGCGGGCAAAGCGGGGCATCTCCTTCAGGAAAAGAGCCACGTCGGCCTCCTCTTGGGGGAAGGCGAGGGCCACGTCTTGCAGGCGGGCCAGGGGCGGCAGCCCTTGCAGGCGGAAGTAATGGTTGAGGAAGTCAATGCGCGGCTCGTGGATGTCGTAGGCGTAGAAGGGCGTCCCGGCAGGCAGCTCCATCCAGGGGAAGGCGAGTGGGTTGAGACCACAGGCGATGTCGAGCAGGCTGGCGGGCGGCCCGGTGATGGCGAAAATTTCGCGGTAGAAGCGGTCTAGTAGGGGCAGTCGTTCGCGGGTGGAGAGGTGGGCGTGCATGATGTTGGCGCAGGCGGCTTTGATTTGGGCGGGGTCGTTGGCGGCGAAAACGGCCGTTAACCCCTCTTTCGCCGCCGCATAATCCGGATCGCCCAGGTAGGGAGCCATAATGCTGTGCAGCTGCGTCCGCACCGCCTTGAGCGCCTGCTTCGGCTTCTTGTAGCGGCGCAGCGCGTCCGCTGCCAGGACGCGGATGGTCGCTTCGGCCGTGTCGCCGTATTTGGGGGAGTGTTTAACGGCCGTTACCAGCGTTTCGATGTCGCTTTCGTGTGTCATAAGAGAGGGTTTTGGGGGTGGAGAACGGCCGTTGTCGGCATCTGCTCGCTAATTTCCTGCTGCAAGTCAGGGCATATCAGGTAGATCTTGAGCAAGGGTAGTCGCAAATTGGGTGAAATCTTGGAGAGCGGGCTTGATACTGTCATGCAAAATCTGGTAATCAATTTCCTCGTAAAGATGAACCAATACGTTGCGCATACTGGCGGCATTTTGCAGTCGTGTCGCTAAATCGGCAGGCAACAAACCATGCTCTCCAGCCAGGCGAAACGCTTCCCGATAAGAATCGGGGGCCACATCCAACTCGGCCAACTTGTGAAACAGGATGTCGGTGGCGGTCGCCACCAACAGCTCAAGCAGCCGTTCTAGCTTGTAATGTTCTGCTTCAACCTCAGCAAACGTGGCGTTTTCATACGGCGCTAAATCGGTGAGTAACTGGCGCAGGTAAAGCAGCTTTCGGAGCAGGACGTCAGGGGCCATAGGGGTTCTCTTTGATGAATTGTTGCAGCCGTTTGTACGCCGCGCGGCGGAAGGGGAGGCTGTCGTTGTAGGCGTGCCAGAGGCGGGAGCGTTCTTTGAGCCATAATTCCGGCTCGCGTTGGCAGAGTAAACGGCCGTTCTTCACAATCTCAAAGCCCAACACCGGGTCCAGGTCAGGCGAGACGACGACCAAACTTACGTCAGTATCGAGTAAGTTTTGCAACTCCGTCACCCATTGGAGCTTTTGCACCGAGGAGGTTGGTTCTGCCGGCCAGATGGCCAGGTCTACGTCGCTGGCGCCCCGGCTGCGCCCGGTGGCCTGCGAGCCAAACAAAACGCACAGGCGAATGGGTTGGCTTTGGCACCACGCCTGTACCGGGCGAAATGGTTCCGGGCAGTCAATTTCGTAGACGCTCATGGTGAAATCTTAACGAATTGGGGGAAGGGGAGCAAGAGGGAAACGGCCGTTGACTTCAAACGTCATCGGTGGATTGGGCTTCGGCAACGGCCGTTGCCAACACATCCTCGCTAATCCCCTGCCGCCGCAGACTCTCCACCAGCCGGGTCATATCCGCGCCTTGTTCCAAACGCGCCAAATCGGCCCTTAGCCCCTGCCCAATATAAGCCCGCATCAATGGCTGGTAGCCAGAGAAGCCTAGCATCGGAGCAATTCGCTTCAAATCCTCAACCACGTCTTCTGGCATCCGAATGCTGACTATGGAGCTGGGACGATCCTTTCGTAGGCGTTGTTTCAATGGTTCCATTCTCATAGTGTCAGTTTACGGATTTACCTACACAGCGTCAATGCGCAGAACGGCCGTTGCCATATTTCGACTGCCTCACTCTTGTTTTCGTGCTGCATGAACGCTAAAATAGCTATATTAGCTAATACGTACAAGAAAAGGTTATGGAAACCAAGACAATCTCTTCAACAAAAGCACAAAACAACTTCGGTCGTATCCTTGACGACGTGACGCAAAACAACACGCGGTATATTGTAAAGCGACGAACTTCCTCACAAGTTGTCATGCTGAGTCTGGCAGATTTCAACAAGCTCTTAAATGATGCGACAGCTAGAGAAGCTTTCAGCAATCTGATCCGGGATCTCAGCCCAACTTATGATTTGGGTGAACCAATCAGCAATGGAGGCGGTAATGGCGCAGAGTGAGAGGAAGCGACAAGATTGGGTTAACCAGATTTTATGTGGGGATGCAACGGCCGTTTTACGTCAACTGCCAGACAATGCGGTTCATTGCATCGTCACCAGTCCCCCATATTATCAACAGCGCGACTACAGTACCGAGCTACAACTGGGCAACGAAGACTCGCCAGAAGCATACACCGATCATTTGCGGCAGGTTTTGGTGGAGTGCCTGCGCGTCATGCGACCAGATGGCACGCTTTGGCTTAATTTGGGCGACAAATATCAGGATGGGCGGCTATTGGGAATGCCCTGGCGCGTGGCGCTGGCAGCGCAAGAAGATGGCTGGATATTACGCTCAGACATCATCTGGCACAAGCCAAATGCGATGCCTTCGTCGGTGAAAAACCGCCCGACCACAGACCACGAGTATGTTTTTTTGCTGGCAAAAAGCGCAAATTATTTTTACGATATTGACGCCATCCGCGAACCACATGTGACATTCAGCCCACAAAGTCGCATGAAAGGGGGACGCAACCATTTTGGCAAAGTCAACGGCACGCCGGAACAAGGGAAAAATGGGGGGGGGTCTAACTTGCACGACGGCCGTTGGGATCAGGCGTTTCATCCCAAAGGACGCAACAGGCGCACCGTGTGGGAGATTCCGCTCTCCAAGTTCCGCGAAGCGCATTTTGCGGTTTTCCCAGAAAAACTGGTGGAGTTATGCGTTTTGGCAGGCTGCCCAGAGGGGGGGATCGTTTTAGACCCATTTATTGGCAGTGGTACAACGGCCGTTGTCGCGCAAAAGCTAGGCCGCCGCTATGTCGGCATTGATAGCAATCCCGACTACTGCAAGCTGGCACACAGTCGCTTGCGCCAACCCGCACTCCTCTAGTCGCCTGCTATCTTCTGCAGGAGCGGCAATAAATTTTGCAAAGCCTGGTCTAACAAGGGTTCAACGGCCGTTATTTGGTTGGGGTTTGCCGGTATGTAAATATGCAATTCCGACTTGAGCGCCTCCAAATCGCCTGCCCAGGATTCGGCAATCACAATGGGAACGCACAAGTAACCATTGGCGGTTGCTACCAGAATAGATTTGTAGATGTCTCGCGTGAAAAGTAGCGCATGACCACCGCCCATCGTTTCCCTGGTTTTGACAGGCAAAAGAATTGAACCACCAGCGCCCGTTACCTGTACATCATAGGTCTCGTCGTCAATCTGCACCTGCTTCTTGCTGACTTGCAACGGCAGTTTGTTTTCCTGGCACAGTTTTTCCAGATTGCGCCGTACCAACTCCTCAAACAGCGTCCCTTTCAATGCCCGGCGGCTGCCTTCTAGCCGCGCTAACATAACCTCGGAAACGGCCGTCCATTCCCAACTCGCCTCGTGGGTAAACAAAGGAGCCACAAATTTACGGATTTCGTTCAGCAAATAGACTTTGCGTTCGGTGACATTGTTTCCTGGCACACTGCTCAACAAGGGTTGCAGTCGCTGCGTGGCTGCATCGCGCAGCAGCCACGCCAGAAAGAACCATTTGGCCTTACCATTGGGATAAGGTCGCAATAATCCATCGT